>CAXUEN010000129.1:0-6780 GCA_964249945.1 uncultured Caulobacteraceae bacterium
GCGGCGGCGTCGCGCGGCCGGGCGCCGGCGAACGCCTCGGCCAGCCGGGGCGCGTCGGCATCCTCCAGGCGGCTCCAATCACCGGAGAGCTGGAGCGTGGCCTGCGGAAACGGCCGGTCGGCGCGCCCGTCTATCTCCGCCTGCAAGGCGTCGAGCGTGCGGGTCCGCGCAACGGCGAGACGGACGCCCTCCTCACCCAGCCTCCGTTCCAATGCATCGAGCCAGGCGGGATCGGCGGGGCCGCCCGTCAAAAGGCGCAGGCGCTCCCGCAGCGCGCGATCATAGGCGTTGGCGACCTGAGCGTGGACCGGCTCGGCGGCGAAGGCCAGCCGGTCGAGGAAGCGGCGCCGCTCGCTGCCGCCCTCCAGGAACAGGCGGTCCTGGGCGGGCGTAAGCCAAACCAGCCGGACCACATCGGCCAGACGCCCGGGGGCCACGGTCTCGCCGTCCAGGCGGACGACCCGGCGCGGGGCGATTGGGGTTTCCACCCCCGTCCCTAGCCTGGCCTCCGCGTCGGCGGCCTGGACCATCGTCGAAACGCTCCAGGCGCGACCGCTAGGCTCGCCGGGCATTCGACGCCCGAGTTCGAGGACGCTCGTCCCCCGGAGACCCTTGCCGGGCGCGAGATAGGAGACCGCCTCCAGCAGGTTGGTCTTGCCCGCGCCGTTCAGGCCCGACAGCGCCACGGGACGGCCATCCAGCTCAAGCGAAGCATCGGAATAGGATCGGAAGTCCCGCAGCGTCAGCCGGCGGAGAACGGTGCGAGCCATGGAGCGACCAAGTGGTCCGCACCGGCCGCCTTGTCCAGTCGGCCCGGGATCAGCGCTCCTGGTCTGTGGGGCGCATCAGGATCTCGTTGATGCAGACGTGCTCGGGCTGGCAAACGGCGAACAGGATGGCGTTGGCGACATCCTCGCTCTTCAGCTGGCGCAGGCTGGCGGCGAACTGGTCGATGCCCTTGCGCGCCTCTTCGTGGGCGACGTGGTCACGCAGCTCGGTCTCCACGACCCCTGGCTCGATCACGGTGACCCGCACCCGGTCCTTCACCAGCTCCTTGCGCAGCGCCTCGGAGAAGCCGACCACGCCGAACTTGGTGGCCGAGTAGCCGGCGCTGTTGGGGTTGGCGACGCGGCCGGCGGTGGAGGCGATGTTGACGATGTGGCCGTCGCGCCGCGCGCGCATGCCCGACAGCGCCGCCTGGCTGGCGGCGATAAGCCCCAGCACGTTCAGCTCCAGCATGTGGCGCCAGCGCCCGAGGTCCGCCTCAGCGGTAGGTTCCAGGTACATGACGCCCGCGTTGTTCACCAGGATGTCGAGCCGGCCATGGTGCGTCTCGGCGTCCTGCACCATCTGGGCCGCAGCCTCCGGCGTGGACACGTCGGCGGTGAGGGCGAAGGCGTCGCCGCCCGCGGCTGCAATGCGCGATACTAGCGCGTCGAGCTTCTCCCGCCGCCGCGCCGCCACCACCACCTTGGCGCCGCCGCGCGCCAGCGCCTCCGCCGTCGCTTCGCCGATGCCGGAGGAGGCCCCGGTCACCAGCGCCACCCTGCCTTCTACGCCCGTGCTGCTCATCGTGGCTCTCCCTGAACCGGCCGCCTCCCCAACCGCCGTGGAGGCGCCCTGTTCCCCCGGCTGTAGCTCTGAAGCCACAGTTTTGGTGCATTGCAGCAATTTAATTCGGCTTTAAGCGGGGAGGAGCCTATATGACCTCCGTACCCGCTCCACGGGGGACACTTCTTCCAACATTGTGTTTCTGGAAGCGATATCCGACCCCAAATCGGACCCCTATGGAATCCAGGCGGGCAAAAAGAGGGACTAACATGATCAGGCTTTCTAACCTCACCGACCGCTTCTCCGCCGCCGGTTCGCTCTTGCTGGCGGCGCTGCCGCTGCTGGCCATGGGCGCGCTCGCGCACTAACCGACGCCCTCTGGGCGACGCCTCCGCCCGACGGGAGCCTCCCCGCTCCCGCCGGGCACGACGGCTTCACTCGCGCGCGGCCTCGACATAGTCAGCCGAGCGCATCTCCTGCAGGCGTGAGACGGTGCGCTCGAACTCGAACGCCCCATCGCCGGCAGGGTAGAGCGCCTCGGGCTCCGCCGCCGCCAGCAGCGCCAGCTTGCAACGCGCCTCGTAGAGCGCGTCGATCAGTGACACGAACCGCGCCGCCTCGTTGCGCAGATCCGGCGTGAGCCTTGGCACATCCTCAAGGAACACGGTGTGGAACCGCTTGGCCACCGCCAGATAGTCTTGCGCGCCAAGGGCTAAGCCGCACAGGCTGACGAAGCTCGCGCGCAGATGGCCACCCGCGGTGTGCGGGAGGCGCAGCTTGCGCCCCAGCACCTCCAGTGTCTCGCCCGTTTCCTCCGCCCCGTCCAGCAGGCGCGCCCATAGCGCCTCGAAGCCGGCCCGGGCGCGTGCGTCGAGCGGGCTGAAATAGACTCGCGCGCCCTTTAGTCGGTCCAGGCGAAAGTCCTTGGGACCGCCGACACAGACCACCGCCATGCGCGCCTTCAGCATGGCTATGAAGGGCAGGAACAGCTGGCGGTTCAGCCCGTCGGCGTAGAGCGCGTCCGGCGCGCGGTTGGAGGTCGCCACGATCACCACCCCCTGCGCCCAAAGCGCTTCGAACAGACGGCCCAGGATCATGGCGTCGGCGATGTCGGTGACGTGGAACTCGTCGAAGCAGAGCAGGCGCGCGCCCTCGGCCAGGTGATGCGCCACCGGGGGGATCGGATCATCGCCCTTCGCTTGGCCGAACTGCGCCCTGCGGGCGGCCGCATCGCCTTTGCGCCAGGCGTCGATCAGGCCGTGCACCTCGCCCATGAAGGCGTGGAAGTGCACCCGCCGCTTGGCCGCCGCAGGCGCGGACTCGAAGAACAGATCCATCACCATGGATTTCCCCCGCCCTACCGGCCCGTAGAGGTAGACTCCCTTGGGCGGCTCGCGCTTCCTGTGCAGGAACCGCGCGGAGAAACCTGGCTCCGACAGGGCGTTCAGCTCGCCCTCCAGGTGCGACAGGGCGTCGACCGCCGCCGCCTGGGCGGTGTCGGGAGCGAGGTCGCCCGAGGCCAGGCGATCCTGGTAGGCGGTCTTGACGGAGACGGGCATGGGCGTCCCGCATACCGGACGCCGACGCCTTGTCCACCGCCGCCGAGATCACCCGCAGGCGACGCAAAGTCCCCTTCCCCATCCGCCGCGTTCGGCTAGTCTCGGCGGCCCTCGACTTGGCGGGACTCAAGGGCCGCCGCCCCGGACCGGAATACGCGATGAAGCTGACCATGGAGCGATCCGCGCTGATCAAGGCGCTGGGCCACGTGCAGAGCGTGGTGGAGCGGCGCAACACCATCCCGATCCTGTCCAACGTGCTGCTCTCGGCCGACAAGGAGGGCGCCACCTTCTCCGCCACCGACCTGGACATGGAGATCATCGACCAGACCTCCGCCCAGGTGGGCGCAGGGGGCCAGATCACCGCCCCGGCCCATACCCTCTACGAGATCGTGCGCAAGCTCCCCGAGGGCGCCGACGTGGAGCTCAAATTCGCCGGCGACGACCCGCGCCTGTCGATCCAGGCGGGGCGCTCGCGCTTCAACCTGCCGGTGCTGCCGGCGGGCGACTTCCCGGTGATGTCCTCGGACGGCCTGTCGGAGCCGATCACGGTGGACACGAACGACCTGATCCGGCTGATCGACAAGACCCGCTTCGCCATCTCCACCGAGGAGACGCGCTACTACCTGAACGGCCTCTATCTCCACACCGTCACCGAGGGTGGCCAGACCAAGCTGCGCGCCGTGGCCACCGACGGCCACCGCCTGGCGCTGGCCGAGATGCCGGCGCCGGAGGGCGCGGCCGGCGCGCCCGGCGTCATCGTGCCGAGGAAGACCATCCAGGAGGCCCGCCGCCTGCTCGACGACGCCGGCGAGACGGTGAAGCTTCAGGTCTCGCCCGCCAAGGTGCGCTTCGAGTTCGGCCGCGCGGCGCTGACCAGCAAGGTGATCGACGGCTCCTTTCCCGACTACATGCGGGTGATCCCCCGCGACAACCAGAAGGTCGCGATCATCGACAACAAGCTGTTCGCCGACGCCGTGGACCGGGTGGCGACCATCTCGGCCGAGAAGTCGCGCTCGGTGAAGCTGGCCTTGGAGCCCGGCAAGGTGGTCCTGACGGTGCGCAACATGGAGGCCGGCCAGGCGGTGGAGGAGGTCGAGATCGACTACGACGGCGAGCCCTTCGAGATCGGCTTCAACGCCCGTTACCTGCTCGACGTCGCCGGCCAGATCCAGGGCGAGACGGCGGAGTTTCGCTTCGCCGACCCGGCCTCGCCGACGCTTGTGCTCGACCCCGCGGACGCAGGCGTACGCTACGTGCTGATGCCGCTAAGGGTTTGACAGTGTGCGGCTGAACGGGCGCCGCGCGCCTCGTCCTTCGACAGGCTCAGAATGAGGCGACATCCAATGTGCGAGCTCAAAACACCCGCCCCCCGCCTTGCGTCGACCTTCACCTCATCCTGAGCCTGTCGAAGGACGAGGTGACGCAAGCCGCTCAGTACGTCGCCGCCGCCGTCACCGCATAGGGCGCCAGGAACCCGTCCACCACGATCCGCAGCGCCTGCAGCAGCAGCAGGAGGATTATGGGGCTGATGTCGATGCCGCCGAGATTGGGCAGGAAGCGGCGAATCGGGCGCAGCATGGGCTCGGTGAGCTGGTCCAGGGTCTTCACCACTCGGTACATGGCCGGATTGCGCAGGTTGATGACGTCGAAAGCCACCAGCCAGCTCAGGATGGCGGTGACGATCACCAGGAAGATGGCCAGGCTGATCAGGCTGTTGAAGAGGAACAGCAGGGCGGCGACGATGGGCATCGGAGTCTCCAGACGCTCTGTCTCTGCACGCGTTCTGCGCGCCGCTCAAGCGGCCGCACCGCGCCTGCGCGGACGCTTGACAGGACAGGGCTGAACCGACACATGTCCGCCCCTCGCGGACGGGCCTGAGGCGCGCCCCGCGGACCTGATCCTGGGGCCGTAGCTCAGTTGGTAGAGCGCCTCGTTCGCAATGAGGAGGTCAGGGGTTCGACTCCCCTCGGCTCCACCAGGATCTCTGAAAGCTGTGTATATACAGCTATTTAGCTCTTCGTGCCTAGCCTGAACCGCCGCCGCCCGCGCCTTGCTACACAGGGCTGCTACACATGGCGCACCTTCCCTACCTCCTGCTGCGAGGCACGACCTATCACTTCCGCATTCGAACGCCGCAGGCCTGGCGCGCGCTGATCGGACGTGCGGAACTCTCCCGTTCGCTCAAGACCGGCTCGGCGGTGCAGGCGCGGCGGCGAGGCGCGCGGCTGCTCAGCTTGACGGATGGGCTCTGGAGCGCTCTGCACCCCGACATGACGCCGGCCGACGCCAAGGTCCTCGTCGACCAGTGGCTCACCGCCAGGCTCGACGAGGACGCCGACAACCGCGACCTGCCGCGCCGCCCGGTGCACGACACTGTCATGTTCCTCCGGACCGAACCTTGGCGAGCGGACGAGGTGCTGGAAACCCTGGACGAGGACAGCTTCCATAAACGCTTCACCTCGCGCGCCGGCGATCCAGCCGCCCTGCCGCAGGGGGTGGGGTTCGCTCACAAGCTGAGCCCTCAAGACATCGCCAAGCGAGCGACCGCCAAGCTCACCCGCGACGCCGAAGCGCGGCGGCTTGACGACGATGACCGGGTCGCCCTCCCGACCTTCAAGGCTTGGCTGGAGGCGCAGGGCGTGGAGGCCGACGAGTCCGACCCGCAGTTCCGCGCCGGCATCCGCTTCATGCTGAAGGCGCTCGCCGACCTCGGCCGGGCGTCGGCCGTGCGCGACGAGGCGCCCTGGTACCGCTGGTCAGGCCCCGACCCTGCCGCGGCCTTCTATCCCGGCGCGGAGCCCCACGGCGCTCCCTCCCCGGCCGAAGCACCGCTCCGCGCCACGACACCCCGATCCTGCACGCCTCCGCCGGGCGCCGCACGCATCAGGCCCGTGGACGCGCCCACGCCGCCGGAGCACGAACGCGAGCGCTGGATCGGCACGGCGCAGGAAGCGCTGCATGAGATCGCCCGCACCGAACAACAGCGCAACATGCGCAAGTACGAGTACGCCGCCGCGGTTGAACTGTTCAACGCTTGGCTGGATAGCGATCCCCACCTCGACGAGATCACACCTCGCCTGGTCGGACGCTACAAGACCGACCTGACCTACTATCCCAAGAACGCCGCCCAGCGGGCGCCCTACCGCGACCTGCCCATCAAGGCGCGCTTCGCCGCCGCCCGGCAGGGCGACGAACGCAGGCTGCTCGAACCCGCCACCATCAACTCCAAATATCTCACGCCGCTGCGGCGCATCTTCGAGTGGCTCAAGGCCGCGGGACGCGGCCCGGACGCCAACCCCTTCGCCGAAATCCGCGCCCACAGGCCCAAGCGCGCCGACCGCGACAACAAGCGCCGCGACTTCACCGACAGGGAAGCCGCCGCCATGCTGGCCTTGCCGCTGTTCACCGGCTCCAAGGGCGTCAGGCACAAGCCGCTCTACCAGCCTGGACGGGCGCGGGTTTCGGATTGGCGCTTCTGGGTGCCGCTGATCTGCCTCTACAGCGGCATGCGCCTGAACGAGGCCTGCGCGCTCGCCGTCGCCGACATCAAAGAACAGGACGGTTTAGCCTTCATGCATGTGCGTGACCTCCTGGAGGGCCAGCACACCAAGTCGGATGAGGACCGGCGTGCAAAAAGGACCCCCGTAGCGGGGTGATCGGCGTCGAAGAG
>CAXUEN010000130.1:0-6762 GCA_964249945.1 uncultured Caulobacteraceae bacterium
CCGCGAAGCAGCCGCAGAATAGCAGATCAACAGGTTTTCACACAGCCTCCACCCTTCTGAGACTCAGCAGACGTCCGCTTCTCGGCGCACGGCGCCTTAATCCGCGATGCCGACGATGAACGCCAGCCGCCGTCCCAGCGTGAGCAGGGTCGCGGCGTCGACCCTGCCCATCGGTGCGCCGCAACGCTCGCGGCGGACGGCCACGATCTTGTCCACCATGATCTGCGAGGGCCGGTGCAGGCCGGTGTCCGGGTCAGCTGCCAGGTCGAGGCGGTGAAGCGGCGCATCTTGCAGCGTGGGGGTGATCAGGCACACGAGGACGCTGTCGGTCCGCGCGAGCGCATCGGATTGGATCACCAGCGCCGGACGGGGCTTTCCGTAGTCTCCGCCGACGGCGACCGTAATCAGATCGGCCCCGTTTCACCGTGCGGCGTCGCCCCAGTCCGCCGCCGCCTCAATGAAGTCCAGGGCGTCCACTTCCTCCGGCGCCCTTCGTAGCAGGCTGCCCTGACGCTCCGCTTCCGCTGCAAAACCGGGCGTTCGCGGGTCGGGCAGCCACAGCCGAACGAGTTTCATGCCGGCCGCCTTCTTGGACGCACGGTAGCGCTGGAACTTATCAGGGCCGTCTGCAGACTTTGAGCGGCTGGCCATAGGCGTACTCCCCCTCTGAAGCCTGGAAGGTAGCGTGCTACTCGCCTTATGGCGACGCGTCGCGCACTTGCCTCTCCTATCGTTCTGGACTAAGTCGGATGGACTAAGTCTGGAGCGGCGCATGCGCACGGTGAACATCCACGAGGCGAAGACGCACCTGTCTCGGTTGCTGGAGGTGGTAGCGGCCGGCGAGGAGATCGTGATCGCCAAGGCGGGGCGGCCGATCGCCAGGCTGGTCCCGCTGGACAAGCCCGAGCCGAAGACGTCGCGGCGCCTCGGCTTCATGCCCGACATCAAGGTGCCGGACGACTTCGACGAGATGTTCGCCGACGAGATCGTCGAGATGTTCGAGGGCGGCGATTGAGGCTGCTCCTCGACACGCACATCCTGCTGTGGGCGGCCAGAAACGACCGGCGCCTCTCGCCTCGAGCTGCGGCGATGATTTCCGACCCGGCGAACGCACCTCACTTCAGCGTGGCCAGCATCTGGGAAGTCGCGATCAAGGCGTCGCGGACCCGGCCCGACTTCGAGGTCGACCCGCACCGGCTTCGCCGCACCCTGCTCGGCGCGGGCTACACCGAGCTTCCGGTCACAGGCGAACAGGCCGAGCGCGTCGCCCTCCTGCCCGCCATCCATAAGGACCCCTTCGACCGCCTGCTCGTGGCGCAGGCCTGGCTGGAGGACCTGCTGTTGATCACAACCGACGCCACGCTGGCGAGCTATCCCGGGCCGATCCAGCGGGTCTGAGCGCCGGCGCCGGTCAGCCCGGCCGTCGCGCGCCGTGGCGCACGGCGGTGATCTCCACGGCCTCGTCCTTGACGACATATCGGATCAGGTACGGCGCAAGGCCCACCAGTTCGCGCCGGCCGCCACCGATCGAACGGCCACGATCAGGCTGGAGGGCGAGGCTGTCGGCGGCTGCTAGAAGTCGCGCCGCGAGACGCTGGGTGGCCGGTGCGTTGACCTGCCCGATGTACGCCCGGATGCGTGTGAGATTGTCGACCGCTTCGTCGGTCCAGATCACTCGCCGCATTTTGGGCGGGGCAGCTCGTCGGGCGTCCCCCAGGACATCAGCCACCGGCTCACCGCCTCGTGGCTCACCACCCGGCCCGCGGCGATGTCGGCTTCGGCGCGGGCGTCGGAGGCGGCCATCGCGTCCTCGTCCACCGTGTCAAAGAGGTCCGGCTCTTCTGTGTCGGCGAACTCGCCTGGGCGCAGGGCGGGTATGGGTTGCGTCATGCATCCACTCTACCACGGGCCCCGCCGTCCCGGAACACGCCCGTTGCGCCAGGGCCTCCCCGCCGCTACATCCCGGCCACCCCCACGATCCATGCCTACCCAAGGAGCGCCAGCCCGCATGGCCGCCCAGTACATCTTCCAAATGCAGGGCCTGACCAAGGCTTATCCCGGCGGCAAGAAGGTGTTCGAGAACATCTGGCTGTCCTTCTATCCCGACGCCAAGATCGGGGTGGTCGGCGTCAACGGCTCGGGCAAGAGCACCCTGCTCAAGATCCTCTCCGGCCTGGACACCGAATTCAGCGGCGAGGCGCGGGCGGCCGAGGGCGTGAGGATGGGCTACCTGCAGCAGGAGCCGCATCTGGACGAGCAGCTGGACGTCTACGGCAACGTCATCTCCGACTGCGACGAGAAGAAGGTCTTCGACCGCTACAACGCGATCGCCCTGCAGATGGCGGAGGACTACTCCGACGAGCTGATGGAGGAGATGACCGCGCTGCAGGAGAAGATCGATGCGGCCGACCTCTGGGACATCGACAGCCGGGTCGAGCAGGCCATGGAGGCGCTGCGCTGCCCCCCCGCCGAATGGCCGGTGGACAAGCTCTCCGGTGGCGAGAAGCGGCGGGTGGCGCTGGCGCGGCTGCTGCTGTCCAAGCCCGACATGCTGCTGCTGGACGAGCCCACCAACCACCTGGACGCGGAGTCGGTGGCCTGGCTGCAGCACCATCTGGAGGCGTTCCCAGGCTGCGTGATCCTGGTCACCCATGACCGCTACTTCCTGGACCAGGTCACAAAGTGGACGCTGGAGCTGGACCGCGGCAAGGGCGTGCCGTTCGAGGGCAACTACTCCGGCTGGCTGGAGCAGAAGCAGAAGCGCGTGGTGCAGGAGAAGAGCGAGAGCGAGGCCCGCCAGCGGGCGCTCACCAAGGAGCTGGAATGGGTGCGCTCGTCCCCCAAGGCCCGCCAAGCCAAGTCCAAGGCGCGCCTGGCCAGCTATGACGAGATGATCGCCGCGCAGGAGAACGCGCGCGCCGCCGACACCTACGCCCAGATCGCTATTCCGCCTGGGCCGCGCCTGGGCAACCTGGTGCTCGAAGTGGACGGGCTGGAGAAGGCGTTCGGCGAGAAGACCCTGTTCGACAAGCTGACCTTCCGCCTGCCGCCCAACGGCATCGTCGGCGTGATCGGGCCGAACGGGGCGGGCAAGTCCACCATGTTCAAGCTGATCACCGGCCAGGAGCTGCCGGACGGCGGCACGGTGAAGGTCGGCGAGACGGTGAAGCTGGCCTATGTGGACCAGAGCCGCGACGCGCTGGATAGCAACAAGACCGTCTGGCAAGAAATCTCTGACGGCCTGGATGTCATGACGGTGGGCAAGCGCGAGATCAACACGCGCTCTTACGTCGGGTCCTTCAACTTCAAGGGTGGGGATCAGCAGAAGAAGGTGGGGTTGCTGTCGGGAGGCGAGCGCAACCGCGTGCACCTGGCCAAGACCTTGCGCACCGGCGGCAACGTGCTGCTGCTGGACGAGCCCACCAACGACCTGGACATCGAGACCTTGCAGGCGCTGGAGGACGCGCTGGAGCAGTTCGCCGGCTGCGCGGTGGTGATCAGCCACGACCGCTGGTTCCTGGACCGGCTCTGCACCCACATCCTGGCCTTCGAGGGCGACAGCCACGTGGAATGGTTCGAGGGCAACTTCGAAGCCTATGAGGAGGACAAAAAGCGCAGGCTCGGCGCCGACAGCCTCATCCCCAAGCGGCTGAAGTTCCAGAAGTTCGCGCGGTAGCGCAACGTTTGCGCGAGCGGTTGTTTTCGCATATCCTGTGCGGAGGAATCGAGGAGGGGATCGACACCCTCGCCGGCCCCTTCGTCAGGTCCTGACCGAAAGCTCCACTTTCAGCCAGAGCACCCAGCGAAGGTGGGGCTTGAAGCGAAGCTTCATAACTCTCCTCCGTTAAGGAGCCCGCCGGACCATCCGGCGGGCGTTCTTCTCTGAACAGGTCCCGCCTGGGCTGTCGAGGGACTCTTGCTATCTGAGATTGCGCCACGCCTTTGCGGCTGCCCGGTGCAACGTCGCGTGGCGCTTGCCCAGCGCCGGAACATCGCGGTCGTATCCCCCGCCGATGACGCCCACCACCGGCGCTCGCCGCAGGCATTGCGCCAGCACGTAGGCGTCGCGCGCAGCCAGTCCCGCATCGGTAAGCGACAGCCGGCCGAGCCGGTCGTCGGCGTGGGGGTCGACCCCTGCGATGTAGAAGACCAGGTCCGGTCGCACGCGCTCCATCAGCCCGGGCAGGGCCGCGGCCAGCCGCTCGAGGTAGGGCGCATCCGCGGTCCCGTCCGGCAGCTCGATGTCCAGGTCGCTGACGGCGCGGCGGACGGGGTAGTTCTTCTCGCCCTGCATGGAGAAGGTGAAGACGCGGGGATCATGCTCAAAGATGCGGGCGGTGCCGTCGCCCTGGTGGACGTCGCAGTCCACCACCAGGACCTGGGCGACCGCGCCCTCGTCCAGCAGCATGGCCGCCGCCACGGCCACGTCGTTGAAGGTGCAGAAGCCCGCGCCGCCGTCCGGCCCGGCATGGTGGCTGCCGCCCGCGGTGTTGCAGGCCAGTCCGTGCTCCAGCGCCAGCCGCGCCGCCAGTATGGTCCCCCCCGTGGCGGCCCGGGCGCGATGGGCGACTGAGCGGGTGATGGGCAGCCCTATGCGACGCTCAACCTCATGCGGCACGGTCTGGTCGAAGACCTGGCGGACGTAGGCGGGGTCGTGCACCGCGGCCAGCGCGGCGAAGCTCGCAGGCTCGGGACGGGAGAAGCCGCCCTCCGGAACCAGCTCCTCATCAATGAGAACCTGGGCAAGGGCGGCGTACTTGCCCATCGGGAAGCGGTGGCCTTCGGGCATGTCGGCGCTGTAGGCCGGGTGATGCACCACCGGGGGCAGGGCGGCGCGGCCGCCGGGGGCGGTCAAGGCGCGGGCGTCGCCAGGGGCTTGGACTTGTCGACCACGTAGGTGGACAGGATCACCAGCTCGCCGGGTCCCGTGTTCTGCACGCTGTGCGGGGTGTCCGCGAGCACGGCGAAGCTGTCGCCGCGGTGCAGCGCCTGATCCGCGCGGCCGTAGATCTTCACCTGCGCCTGGCCTTGCTCGATATAGCCGATCTCCAGCCCTGGGTGGGTGTGCCGAGCGACCCGACCTCCCTTGTCGACGCTGACCCGCATCAGCTGGCTGCGCCAGGAGGGAGCGGGGACGTCGCGGGTCTGCAGGGTCTCGCGATGGATGAGCTGGGGCTGGGCGGAGGCGGCCGAGGCGCCCAGCAGCACGAGGGCGGACAGGCAGGCTTTCAGCATCGTGGACCCTCTGGACATGGCCCCTTGCGCAATCCGAAGCGTGTGGCGGCGGTTCCGCTACAGCAGGTCCCTCAGCCAGGCGCACAGCGGCCCATCCGCCGGCGGCATCGGATAGTCGAACAGGCGGACAGGTTGGACCCACTTCAGCGCGGCGTGCTCGCGCCGGGTGACCTGGCCGCCCCAGCGGCGGAGCAGGTAGCGCGGCATCAGCAGGTGGAAGGCGTCGTAGGTGTGGCTGGCGAAGACGAAGGGGGCGAGGCAGGCCTGGTTGACCTGTATGCCCAGTTCTTCGTTAAGCTCGCGGATCAGACAGGCCTCAGGCGTCTCCCCGGCCTCCAGCTTGCCGCCGGGGAACTCCCAAAGGCCGGCCAGCGACTTGCCCTCGGGGCGCTGGCAGATCAGCACCCTTCCGTCGGCGTCGATCAGGGCCGCGGCGGCCACCAGCAGCATGGGCGAGGGGGTCGCGCTCACGTCTCGCCCCGCAGGGTCGCGGGCGACAGGCCGGCGCGGTCACCATCGACCGCCGGCGCGTTCGGCTCATGCACGTCCGCCTCCGTCGCGCCGTGCGCCCAGCGCTTGAGGAAGGGCGACAGCGCCAGGAACACCGCCCCCGCCGCCACCGCCGCCCAGCCGATGACGGAGAAGACGTGCAGCGAGGTGGCCAGCGCCGCCTTGGGGTCCAGCACTTGGCCTCCGACGGTCGCGCTCCCTGCGAACTGGGCGATGAAGCCGCCGATCCACTCCGCCCAGGAGATGGACAGATACCAGACCGCCATCAGGGTGGAGACCAGCAGCGCCGGCGCCAGCTTGGTGATCTGGGACAGCCCTACGGGCGACAGGCAGAGCTCGCCGGTGGTGTGCAGCAGGTAGGCCACCGCCAGGAAGATCAGCGGCAGCCGGTAGTTCGCGTCCGCCAAGCCTGCACCCAGCGCCAGCACCAGGAAGCCGGCGCCCACCTGAACCAGCGCCAGGCCGAACTTGACCGCCGGGTTCGGGTCGCGCCCCCGCCTGGCCAGCCACGGCCAGACGGCCGCGAACACGGGCGCGAACAGCAGGATGAAGCCGGGGTTGAAGGACTGGGTCTGCGCCGCGTTCATGCTCAGAAAGCCGTCATGCGGCAGCTGGGTGTTGCGGGCGGCGAACAGGCTGAGGGATGAGCCCGCCTGCTCGAACAGCGTCCAGAACACCACCGAGCCGCAGACGAGCGCCAGGGCCAGGCTCAGCCGGTCGCGCTCCACCTTGCTGCAGCGCCTGGCCATCCACCAGCCGACATAGCCCAGGATCGCCACCGAACCGGCGGCGAGCAGGTAGCCTACGATGGCGTTGTGTTGCAGCAGCACGAAGATGATCGCCACGCCCACCAGGCCCGCCAGGTACAGCGCGCCCTCCAGCTTCAGCGGCCCGGCCACGCGCCTCTGCAGCCGCGCGGGGACCGGCGGCTCGCCCTGGCCCAGGAGCAGCGGCTTGCCCAGCACGAACACCACCAGTCCGGCGGCCATCCCCAGGCCCCCCAGACCGAAGCCCGCC
>CAXUEN010000131.1:0-6727 GCA_964249945.1 uncultured Caulobacteraceae bacterium
ATCGAGGTGGGCGCCGTGCCGGCCGGGAGCAACGACCGTTCGCGCGGCTTCGAGGCCCATATCCTCAACATGATCACGCCCGAGACCGAGCGGTCCAGCCACTACTTCTGGGGCCACGCCCGCAAAATCCGCCGGGACGAAACGGCGCTGACCGACGTGATCCGGCGCTCGGTGCTGGCGACCTTCGACCAGGACAAGGCGATCCTGGAGGCGCAGCAGATCGCCTGCGAGCGCATCGGCAAGTTTGATCCGCAGGTAGTGCTCGGCATTGACGCAGGTCCCGTGCAAGGTCGTCGCGTCCTGGCGACCGTCCTGCAGAACGGCTGAGCCGGCCGCCGCCCGCCCTGCCGCGCGATGATTGGAGATGTCTACATGAGCTGGAGGACGGACTTGGCGCGCTTGCGTCGTCTCGCGATCGTGGTCGCAGCCGCGAGCGTCACGGCGACCGGCTCCGCCTTCGCTGCGGACCCGTCGAGTGAGAGCGGGCCGTCGCCCCGCTTCTACGGCGATCCTGGAGCGCCGGACATCTCCGGCCTGTGGCTGGGGACCCTGACCGCGGCTCCGGGCCAGACCTTCGCGCCCGGACGCGGACCCGCCGACGGCCGGCCGCCGACCTACTGGGCGCCGTGGCCGCTGCCCTACACGCCGACCTACCAGAAGATCTACGACGATCGCGTGGAGGCCGCGAAGAAGGGCAAGCAGCTCGGCGACCTGAGCGCCCAATGCCTGCCCTTCGGCATGCCCAAGGTGCTCGTCGCCAAGGTCTATCCCGACGAGATCGTGCAGACCCCGGGCGAGGTGACGCTGTTCATGTACGGCGCCTTTCCCATCGTGGTCTGGACCGACGGAAGAGCCCATCCGAAGGACCTGAAGCCGAGCTATAACGGCCACTCTGTCGGCTATTGGCAGGACGGCGCCCTGGTCGTGGATACGGTGGGCGTGCTTGGCGCGACACCCATCGACACCGCCCGCGACCCGCACGGGCCGGGCCTGCACATCAAGTGGTCGATCGAGAAGGTCGCGGCGGATACGCTGCACCTTCACGTGACGCTCTACGACGAGGTGGCGTTCACCGAGCCGGTGACCACCACCAATATCTGGCGCCGCAAGACCGAGCCGCAGTGGGACGTGCTCGACGACGCCTCATGCTTCGAAAACAACACTCCCAGCAAGACCACGCCTGACGGCTTTTCTAGGTTCTGACGGGCTGTACGTCCTTAAGGACTTGTACCAACGACCGCTAAGGAGGACTGATGGCGTTCGGAGGTCGCCATCCGCGTCATCCGCGGGCTTGTCGCAAGGATCGGGCGTTCAGCTGCCGGGCGCTTTCAACGCCGCAGGCGCTCCGCTCTGGGCTGGCCTTGATCTTCGAACAAGCCCGAGATGACGCGGCGGGAACGCAGGACAAGGCGGTTTTTGAAACAGCGATCATCTTTAACGGCCGCTGATATTGGAGGTCTCAGCCCGTCCGCCGTCACAGCACCTTCGTCAGCAGGGTTCGAACCCATTGGTTGCCCGCGTCGTTGTGGTTGCGGCTGTGCCAGTACTGGCGCACCTGGAAGGTTGGACTGACGATGGGCAGCTCACAGACCTTCACCCGGCCGTGGGCGGCGAGCTGGGCGGCGAGCCTGGACGGGACGACCGCGATCAGGTCGGTCTGCGCGACCGTCACGCCGACCGCAAAGTAGCTCGAGACCTCCAGCGCGATGTTCGCTTCGGCCCTGAGCTGGCCGAAACCCGGTTCGACATGAATGTGCCCGGTGCCTGCGATCGCGGTGACGATGTGGGACTCGGACTTGAAGCCTTCGAGGCTCAGGGCGCGTCCTATCCGCGGGTGGTCCACACGCGCGATGCACACGTAGTGCTCGTCATGGATCTTGTGTTGACGGAGGTCGTCGGCTTCCCGGGCCAGATAACCGACGATCAGGTCGACTGCGCCGTCCGATAGCATGGACTGGCTGTCTTCCGCGATCTGCCTCACGCGCAGGCGCACACGGGGCGCGAGTTGGGAGACCCGGCTGATCAGGCGGGGCATCAGTATGGTCTGGGCCGGATCGGCCATGTGCAGGACGAAGCAGCGGTCCGATGTCTGCGGGTCGAACACCGCACGTTCGACGAAATGATCGCCCGCGATCCTCAGGACGTCCCGCACGGCTCGGATCAGGTCCTCCGCCCTTGAGGTCGGCTGCATGTTGGAGCCCACCCGGACGAACAGGGGATCGTCGAAGGTCCGCCGCAGCCGCCCGAGGCTCAGGCTCACGCTCGGCTGGGTGGTCCGCAACTCGTCTGCGGCGCGGGAGAGATTGCGGGTCCGGTAGACGGCTTCGAACAGCCTCAGCAGGCGCAGGCTGACGGCGTCGAGGCGTTCGGGGATCATAGCTTCGAAGGCATGACGTGTATCCTCAGCGCCTTATAGGCCAAGCCGCTGATGGCCGCTAAGCCGACAGCCGGAGGGTCGCCATGATACTTGTCACCGCAGCGTACGGTAATCAGGGCCGGCGCCTGATCCCACTGCTGGCCCAGGCAGGAAAGACCGTCCGCGCCCTGCGCGCCTCGGGCGATCTTGAGGCGTTGAAGGCGCTCGGCGCCGCGGAGGCCCTGCACGGGGACGCCAGCGATCCGGCCGTGCTCACCCGTGCGATGGAAGGCGTGGAGACCGTCTATCACATCGGCCCCTCGCTCCATCCCCGCGAGGAGGCCATGGGCTTGGCTGTGGTCGAGGCGGCGGAACGGACGGGCGTCAAGCACCTGGTGTTCAGCTCCGTCCTTCACGCCATCGAAGACCGGCTGCTCCAGCACCGCTCCAAGCTGGCGATCGAGCGACGCATCATCGTCTCCGACCTGAACTGGACCATACTGCAGCCCACCAACTACATGCTGCCGGCTTGGTCCTATCCGGTGTTCAAGACCGAGGTGTTTCGGCTCTGGTGGTCGCTGGACCGGCGCCAGTCCCTGCTCGTGCTGGACGACTATGCGGAGGTCGCCGCCAAGGTGATCCTGGAGGGAGCCGCCCATTACGGCGCGACCTACGAGCTCAGCTCCGGCGATTGCCTGACGGCGTACGAGATCGCGGACCGCTTCGCCAGGGTCACCGGTCGCCCGATCCGGGCGGAGGAGGTGTCGGCCGACGAGTTCATGGTCAAGCACCGCAAGCATCACGCCATGCAGGCGCTGCTGGACGCCGGCCAGACCGTCACCTCCGCCGACTTCCCCTACGAGTTCGAGGTGTTCCGCGCCATCGGCGCTTGCTATTCGGAGTCCGACTTCGTGGGCAATCCGAACGTGCTGACCTGGCTGCTGGGGCGCACGCCGACGACCGTCGAAGAGTATCTCCGCAAGGAGTACGCGCGCTTCAGCGCCGCAGCCGAATGATCGGGTTCACGCAGCCTCCGATGTATCCTTGCTCCGGTAGCCCGGCGCCCAGGCCGAACACCTTCTTCTAGCGGAACGGACGGACATGGACGGCAAGATCGGCCTTGAAGAACACTTCGCCCTGGAGGAGACGCTCGCCGACTCCAAGGGGCAGATGCCGGAGACCATCTGGCCCGAGCTCCGCCACCGCCTCATCGACATTCAGGACAAGCGCCTGCGCCTGATGGATGCGCACGGCATGGAGATGATGCTGCTCTCCCTGAACGCCCCGGCGGTGCAGGCCGTGGCCGACCCGGCCCGGGCGGCGGCGCTCGCCGAACGGGCCAACGACCAGCTGGCCGAGGAAGTGGCCAAGCGGCCCGACCGATTCCAGGGCCTGGCGGCGCTGCCCATGCAAAACCCCGACGCCGCCGCCCGCGAACTGACGCGCTGTGTGGAGACGCTCGGCTTCCGCGGCGCCCTGGTGAACGGCTTTTCCGAGATCGAGGGCGTGGACGGGCCGGTCTACTACGACCTGCCGCAGTACCGGCCCTTCTGGGCGGCGGTGGAGGCGCTGGACGTGCCCTTCTACCTCCATCCCAGGAACCCCCTGCCGCAGGACTCGCGCATCTACGCAGGCCATCCCTGGCTGATGGGCCCGACCTGGGCCTTCGGACAGGAGACGGCGGTCCACGCCCTGAGGCTGATGGCGTCGGGCCTGTTCGATGCGCACCCGAGGCTCACGGTCATCCTGGGACACATGGGCGAGGGCCTGCCCTACAGCATGTGGCGGGTGGACAACCGCAACGCCTGGATGAAGCAGCCGCCGGCCTATCCGGCCAGGAAGCTCCTGGCGGACTACTTCCACGCCAACTTTTATCTTACCACGTCCGGCAACTTCCGCACCCAGACGCTGGTGGACGCCATGATGGAGATCGGAGCCGACCGCATCCTGTTCTCCACCGACTGGCCGTTCGAGAACATCGACCACGCCGCCGACTGGTTCGACGCCTGCTCCGTCAGCGAAGCCGACCGGCGCAAGATCGGGCGCACCAATGCGCTGAAGCTGTTCAAGCTGGACGGCGGCAAGGCTTAGACCGCGCAAAGATAAGGGAGAGAAACCATGGGTATGCAGCGCAACGTGCGTCACTGGATCGGCGGCGAGTGGGTCGGCGACGCCTTCGATGGCCGAAGCGTCAATCCGGCCACCGGCGAGGTCATCGGCGCCTTCGCCGAGGGTGGCAAGGAGGTGTCCGAGAGCGCCATCCAGGCCGCGCGCAAGGCGTTCGGCGCCGAGCCCTGGCCGCACGATCCCATGCTGCGCGCCGCAGCGCTGAGCCACATGGCCGACGCCTACGCCGCGCGCCTGGAGGAGGTGATCGACACCTTGTGCCTGGAGAACGGCAAGGTCCGTGGGGAGGCGACGTTCGAGGCCACTTTCATCATCCGCGCGCTCCGCTACGCCTCGGGCCTGGCGACCCAGAGCCATGGGCGGGCGTTCGATCCCAGGCCCGGCCAGCAGTCGCTGTCCTTCCGCCAGGCCGTGGGCGTGGCGGGCCTGATCATCCCATGGAACTCGCCGGCCTACCTGATGATCCGCGCGTTGGCCCCGGCGTTGGCCGCCGGCTGCTCGGCGGTGGTGAAGATGCCGGCCCAGGCCGCCCAGATCGCCGCCCTGCACAGCGAGATCATCGGCGCCATCCCCGAGATCGCGCCGGGCGTGGTCAACATCTTCACCGAGTCCGGCTCGGACGGCGCGCGCTGGCTGGTCGACTCGCCCCACGTGCCGGTGATCAGCTTCACCGGCAGCACCCACACCGGCCGGCTGATCGCGCGGGCCGCCGCCGTCCACCTTAAGCGGGTGGGGCTGGAGCTCGGCGGCAAGACCCCGCACCTCGTGTTCGACGACGCCGACCTGAACGCGGTGCTGCCGGTGCTGGAGAAGTCCTCCACCGTCTTCGCCGGCCAGTTCTGCATGACCGGCAGCCGCATCCTGGTGCAGCGCGGGATCGCGGAGCGGCTGAAGGGCGGCCTGGCGGAACGGCTGGAGCGGGTACGCCCCGGCCCCGCCACCGACCCGGCCAGCGACATGGGCCCGCTAATCGACAAGGGCGCGGTCGCCAGGGTGGACGCGGCGGTGGAACAGGCGCTGCGCTCCGGCGCCACGGCCATCGTGCGCGGCGGCCCGTCCAAGCACCCGGCGCTGGCCGGCGGCGCCTTCCACCACCCCACCCTGCTGGAGGTGACCGACGGCTCGCTGCCCATCGTGCAGCAGGAGACTTTCGGCCCGGTGCAGACCCTGCAGGTGTTCGACACCGAGGACGACGCGATCGCGCTCGCCAATGACAGCGAGTACGGCCTTCACGCCTGCATCTGGAGCCGCGACGTCGACCGTCCCATGCGGGTGGCCCGCCGCCTCGACGTCGGGCTCGTCTCCATCAACAGCTGGGGCAATCTGGCGGTAGAGTCGGAGGAGGGTGGCTTCAAGTCGAGCGGGCTCGGGCGGCTCGGCGGCCTCGCCTCGATGGAGGATTTCGTCGAGTACAAGCAGATCACGCAGACTTATAGTGGCGACCGCCATTGATGTTCGGACCGGGCGGCGTCCGCTCGGCCACGTTCGGCTAGCCCCGGGTCAGCCCCGGCAGGCGCCGGACCAGACATAGCCGGCGTCCGACCACCCTCTGAAACGAAGACGCTGAAAGCCGTCTGCGTATTCGTTCCAAGGCTCTGGCGCCGGTCGACGCCGTTCTGCCAGAGGGTCGTGTGCGATCTGGGAGACGACCTCTGGAGCCGCGGCTCAGTACACCACGACCGACCTGATGCTTTCGCCGGCGTGCATCAGTTCGAAGCCCTTGTTGATCTCCTCCAGAGACAGGCGGTGGGTGATCATGGGGTCGATCTCGATCTTGCCGTCCATGTACCAGTCCACGAGCTTGGGCGTGTCGGTGCGCCCGCGCGCGCCGCCGAAGGCGGAGCCCTTCCACACCCGCCCGGTCACCAGCTGGAAGGGCCGGGTGGCGATCTCCTTGCCGGCCTCCGCCACGCCGATGACGATGCTCTCTCCCCAGCCGCGATGGCAGCACTCCAACGCCTGGCGCATGACGGTGGTGTTTCCGGTGCAGTCGAAGCTGTAGTCGGCCCCGCCCTCGGTCAGGGCCACCAAATAGGCGACGATGTCGCCTTCCACGGTCTTGGGGTTGACGAAGTGGGTCATGCCGAACCTGCGGCCCCACTCTTCCTTGTCCGGGTTGACGTCCACGCCGATGATCCTGTTCGCGCCCACCAGCCGCGCGCCCTGGATCACGTTCAGCCCGATGCCCCCCAGGCCGAACACCACCACGTTTGCGCCCGGCTCCACCTTGGCGGTGTTCACCAC
>CAXUEN010000132.1:0-6690 GCA_964249945.1 uncultured Caulobacteraceae bacterium
GCCAACTACTTCACCGCCGCCGGCTACGATGCATGGTGATCGGAATCTGCTCTAGAGGACCGCTACGAACGCCGCTCGACCCTGGTGACCAGCCAAGTTCCCGTGGACCGGTGGTACGAAGTCATCGGCAATCCCACCATCGCCGACGCGGCGCTGGACCGCTTGGTCCACAATGCTCACCGCATCGAACTCAAGCGTGAGAGCCTCCGGAAGCGCCGCCCCGCCCAGGCCGAAGCCGCTGCCGCTTGACCCGCGGCCGCCGAGCCGAGAAACATCACCACGACCCAGGAGACCTCGCCCGCCTGGCCGCCTTCAGATCGGAAGGTTGGCCGGCTTGAAGTCGGAATGACGGCCGCCTTCCTTCCGGAATACATGGCCGGCTTCGGCGGTATCCGCACGCAGCGGGGCTGCACTCGAACGATCAACCGCCACTTGGTCGGATTAGGCGCCTGATAGGCTTGTTGCGGCCCGACTCTCCGCCGAGAAGCGACATTTGAAAGGCATGCAAGGCGTCGAACCTTAACGTTGGCCGCCGTCCAGCAACTTACCATCAACCATAGGCCGCTACTCGGCTGAACGAGCATGCCCGCTGCGCTCCCGGAAGCGACCGTTGGCAGCTGGCCATGGGTACCTTGGGAATTGGCTGGCCAGTCGCCCTCCCGGCAGAAAGACTGGAGTATACTGAGGGCGCCGAATTGCCAGCCAGCCAAGTGGATTAGTTGCTGAGACGATTACTTAGTCTCACGCGGCAGAGCGCAGTCGAGAACGCAACCATTTGCGGCGATGTACTTGCTGGGGTGGAGCGCGCACCCGCTGAAGCCAGAGAACCTTTTGATCCGTTCGATCGTCCGTCTCAAACTCGTCGTCCGGAGATCGGAAGCTCAGCGAGCCGTTGCTCACCAGCGCGACGACCGGCCACTGCTCCTCCGCTTCGGTGGCCAGCTCGGGTGGCTCAGGGCCTTCGTGGATGACGAAACCGTACCCGTCGCCGATGAGCTCGCTCAGCCGGCTGTGGGTCAGGCTGGCATGGGGCGCATATTTGCCGCGCCACTCCCGGCTCGTCTGCAGCTGCTCGCGTTCGGGTGCGGGAGGGGGTTGATGCACCCGCTCCCGCCCCATCTCGCCGGCGAAACGCGTGCACACAAGCGCATTGTAGGCGTCGTCGTCGGTGGCGGCGTACAAGTATTCAAGATCACGGAGGTCGACCAAACTTTCCCCGACAGCTGACAGGATCTCGACCCGCGCGGTCGTTAGCCCTTCATGGCGTGCGGGTCGCAGCGCCTCGAACGACGGATCGACCAGCATGGTGGGCACGCCCAGGCCGCGCAGCGCCTTGGCCAAGGCGATGGTCCAAGGGGAGGCGCCGACGATCAGGACGCCTGGGGGCGCCTCGGACGCCAGCTTCAGGACACGCGCCAGGGGCCCGAGCGTCAGCCCGTGCAGGATGACGGTGGCGGCGATGACGCTGAACACCATGGGCAGCACCAAAGCCCCGTCGCGGTAGCCCGCCGCGGTGAGCTGCGTACCGGCCAGCCCCGCTACCGCCGCGGCGACCACGCCGCGGGGGCCGATCCAGCCGACCAGCAGCCGCTCGCGCCAGGTTATCCTGGCGCCCAGCGTCGCAAGACCGATGGCGAGCGGCCTCACCACAAAGAGGATGGCGGCGGTCGTCAGCACGATCGGCCAGGACACGTGCCTGACCACGGCTGGATCGATGTTGGCCGTCAGCAGGATGAAGAGCCCCGAGACCAGGAAGACGGTCAGGCTCTCCTTGAACCGACGCAGCTCCTGCAGCCCGGTCACCTCGATGTTGGCCAGCACCACGCCGAAGATGGTGGCCCCGACCAGGCCCGTCTCGGCCTGGATCGCCTCCCCGACCGCATAGACGCCGAGCGCGCCCGCCAGCAGGATGGGGGTCTTGAGATACTCCGGCGCCAAGTCGCGCCGGAAGCCGAAGCGAAGGGCGAACGGCAGGGCGAAGCCCAGGAGACCCGCCACCAGGGCGCCGAACGCCGCCCGGCCGACCAGCACCGAGATGGTCATGACGTGGTCGCCCTGCCCTCGCAGGGCCACCAGGAAGCCCAGCATCAACAGCCCGAGGGTGGCGCCGATCGGGTCGTTTACGATGCCCTCCCACTTCAGGAAGGCGCTGGCGCGCGGCTCGAGCTTGGCTTGGCGCAGGAGCGGCATGATCACCGTTGGCCCGGTCACCACGAGGATGGAGCCGAACAGCACCGAGACCGACCAGGCCAGGCCGCCCAGATAATGACCGGCCATCGCGCCTAACGCCCAGTTCAGGGGGAGGGCCAGGAAGACCAGCCGGATGATGCCTGATCCTGCGCTCCTGAGTTCGCGCAGGTTGAGGTTCAGCCCGCCTTCGAAGACGATGATCGCCACCGCCATGCCGATGGCGGGGCTCATGACCTCGCCCAGGATGAGCGATGGCCTGACCCAACCGAAGACTGGACCGATGACGAGGCCGAAGGCGAGCAGCGCCAGGATCGACGGCACACGAAGTCGCCATCCCAGCCACTGCGCGACCACCCCGGCTACGGCCACGCCCGCGATCAGCAGAAGTATGGCGTGATCCATGTTCCCCTCCAGATCGCGCCGCAGCTGAACCGTCTCCCAGGCTGAGCAGATTAACCTGAGCGCGTCGTTGTAGCCGCCAAGCCGTCCGAGGCCACCGCAGAATCGCGTCGCGCTCGGTCCTCCTGTGGCGCCGCAGGAGGCTGGACGGCGTTGCGAGTGGGCCGGGATGCTTTCGATTGTTAGTAGCTCAGGAGACCAGCATGGCCGCCAGCCCCACCGTTCCACCACCCCAGCCTCAGGGCCTTAATCGTGTGCTGTCACGCAACATCGAGGAGCTGCGGCGGCGGCGCGCGCAGGAGCGTGAACATGCCGGCGCCCAACAGCGGGCGGCGGCGGCCATCACCGGCTTTGTCGGGACGATGCCGTTCGCCTACCTCCACGTCGTGATCATCGCCGCCTGGACGGCCATCAACTTGGGCCTGATCCCCGCCGTGACGAAGTTCGACGGCTCCTTCGTCGGTCTCGCCACGGTCGTGTCGGTGGAGGGCATCTTCCTGACCACCTTCGTCCTCATCAGCCAGAACCGCGACGCGAAGCTGGCGGACCGACGCGCGGAGCTGGACCTGCAGATCAACTTGCTTGCCGAACATGAGATCACCAAACTGATCTCGCTGGTCCGAGACATCGCTGTTCGACAGGGGATCGAGATCGACCCCGATGAGATCGGCGAACTGGAGCGAGACGTGGCGCCTGAGACGGTGGCGAACGAACTGGAAAGAAGCGACGGCGGCGCGGCTTAGGTCTACGATCCTGGCCGCCATCGCGCCAAACGGTGGATTGCGCCCGCCAGCCTTCGAGCAAATGCCAGAGTCCGCTCTGAAGCGAACTGCCGATGTTCGCTTCGCACCCACCTTCAGTCAGCAGTCAGCTTCTCAGGCAGCTCCAGCTCCACACCCAAATGTCGCAAAGCTGGAGGGAGCGGCATGACGGCTGTGGGCGCTCAGCCCGTGTAGCGATCTACAGACGAGCAGCATCTTCAGATTAGGTCACGCGCCTTCGTGCGCTCTTTACCTCGGCCGTCACGCCCGCGTATTCTACGAGGGACACGGCCGGGGCGACACATGCAGCGATTTTTGACCATATTGGCCGCCCTGACGGCGGCAGCTTTGCCGGTGAGCGCTACGGCGCGAGACCTCGTCATCCATGCGGGTCGGCTGATCGACGGTTCTGGAGCGACGCCGACGAAACAGGTGTCAATCCTGGTGCATGACGACCGCATCGTCGCCGTACGGCCGGGCTTTGTCTCCCCGCCGGGCGCCGACATCGTGGATCTGTCGAATGAGACCGTGCTGCCGGGCCTGATCGACTGCCATGTCCATATCCTCAGCACCTACCATGCTGGCGATCCGATCCGGAATGCCGTGACCCGGGACGCCTTCGACGAGGAGATCGACGGGGTCGTCGACGCGCGTGACACCTTGATGGCTGGCTTCACCTCAGTGCGAGACGTGGGCGACGACACAGGGGCGGTGGTGGCGCTCAAGCGCGCCGTCGCCGCTGGCGTGCTGCCAGGCCCGCGCATCTGGACGTCGGGCGACCCGCTCGGGCCTACTGGCGGCCACACCGACAATGCCAATGGCCTGGATCCCACCCTCAGCGAACCGCGTTGGGCGAACTCGGTCATCGACGGGCCGGCGCAGGCGGCGGCGGTCGTACGTCGCCACAAGCGCGAGGGCGTCGACCTCATCAAGATCATGCCGTCCGGCGGCGTCATGTCGATCGGCGACGACCCCGCTCTGCAGCTGATGAGCGACGAGGAAATCAAGGCCGTCATCGACACCGCCCACGCGCTGGGCATGAAGGTGGCGGCGCACGCCCACGGCAAGCAAGCCATCGACCACACGATCGCGCTCGGGGTCGACTCCATCGAGCACGGTTCATATGCCGACGCAGGCAGCTATGCGCTCTTCAAGTCGCACGGCGCCTACCTCGTGCCGACGATGCTGGTCGGCGAGCGCGTCTACCAGACCGCGGTGAGCCACCCCGAGCGGCTCAACCCATCCACCGCGGCGAAGGCCAAGGTGATCGCGCCGCTCCTACGCAAGAACCTGCACGACGCGCACGCGGCGGGCGTTAAGATCGCGTTCGGGACGGACACGTTCGGCCTGTCGCTGCACGGTGAGAACGCGCAGGAGTTCGCACTCCTCGTCGGGGCTGGGCTGACCCCCATGGAGGCGATCCTGACCGCCACCCGCAACGCTGCCGACTTGATTGGCGATGCGCAAGACATCGGCTCCGTCCAGCCCGGCCGCTACGCCGACCTGGTGGCGGTATCAGCCGATCCCATTGCAGACGTGACTGCGCTCGAGCATGTAGACTTTGTAATGAAGGGCGGTGTGGTTGTTCGGCGGGGCGGCGCGGCCACGCCCGCCACTCCATCCGCAGGCACGGTGAGCGGGGCCGTCGATTGGTGACCCAGACGGCTCCACGCCTGTTCTTCGACTTTCCTACCGGTAAAACGGCCGATCCTCGGCCAGCCGCCTCCTTGCGTCAGGGCGAAAGTCGGCATTCGGAAAAACGTCGATTTCCGCTTCGGGCTGGCATTCGGCCTTTCTCCGCTCGGCAGGAGGACGTTAGGTAAGCTGGATAGGGTGGAGATCGGCCCTTGTTCCCTGCGGGTCAAAGCCTCGGGTAGACCTTCAAGGTTTGCTTGCCCGGCTTGTCTCCACTGACCTCGGGCAGGCGGCTGATACCGTGGCGCTTGAGCAGCCGGTGCAGGGATGACTGGGTCAGGTGCGGGATGGTTGCCTGTAGGGCGTAGAGGCAGTCGTCGAGAGGCAGCAGCGTGTGACGCCGGAAGGCGATTGCGGCCGCTTCCTCCTCAGGCGTCAGCGCGGCGGAGCGTGTAGAGGTCGTTGATGTTCGGGCGCAAGAACTACCTCTTTGCAGGCTCCGACACCGGCGGCGAACGCGCCGCGGTGATCTACACCCTGATCGAGAGCGCCAAGCTCAGTGGCCTCAACCCGCACGCCTGGCTGACCGACGTGCTCGCTCGCATCACCGACCATCCGGCCCGCAGGATCGGTGAACTCCTGCCCTGGAGCTGGCGCCCGCAAGCCGCTTAACCGTGCAGCGGATCAGACTGGGCGCTGGGACGAAGGTGCTCGAGCAGCGCACACGCTGGGCTCACCCGCCCGAGGTCATGACGGCCAACGCATTTGCCGTCAAGATCGGCATCCCGGTGAACTGGCTCTACGTGCAGATCAGGGCAGGACGGCTTCTTCTCGATCGTCAATCAACTGGCGCCCACCTGTTCCCGGACACTCCCGAAGCTATCGACGCCGTTCGTCAGCTTCGAGCTCACACATCTAATACCGGGCGTCCTAAATACTGACTTGCACCCATTGGCGGGTTCCCGATGGAAGTGATGACCTCTGGCTTGGCGATAAGGCCTCTCCAGGCGTTGCAGCAAGCATCGACAATGGCTTCGTAGGTTTCCCAGACCGAATTCGCCAAGGAGTTCGCGCGCAGGTATTGGCAGATGTTCTCGGTCGGGTTCAGCTCTGGAGCATAAGGAGGCAGCTTCAGAAGCACGATGTTGTCGGGGACGACGAGCGGGTTGGACCTGTGCCAGCCCGCACTGTCAACGGCGGAGCAAAACCAGGCCAGTGTGGCGGAGTAAAAGCCGGCCAGTGGTAGCGTGGCTCGGACGTTCGAGCGGCGATGCGCGGAGCCATGCGTAGCGCAGCACATCGCCGCGGGTGAGCCGCTGGCGTGTCAGCTTCGCCCGGAGGGGGTCTGGGGGAGATTGAACAGTTTGTGGATAAAGTTGCGCGATCTACGGACTGAGTATTTCGCCGGTCTCAGTATCGATCTTCTCGACCGGCTCGACCGTCTGTACTTTGTTGGACAGTTTGCGCCGAGCGGTGGACTGAGCCAGCCGATAACTGTCGCCGTTCATCGTCAGGATGTAGACGTGATGGGTCAGCCGGTCGAGCAGCGCACCCGTCAGACGCTCCGATCCCATGACCGAGGTCCACTCCTCAAAGGGCAGGTTGGAAGTGACGACGGTGGAGCCGTGCTTGTAGCGCTGGCTGAACACCTCGAACAACAGCTCCGCCCCGGTCGGCGACAGGGGGACGTAGCCCAGCTCATCGA
>CAXUEN010000133.1:0-6620 GCA_964249945.1 uncultured Caulobacteraceae bacterium
CCCTCAGGCCGCTGCGGGCCGTCGCGGGGTGGTGGGGGAAGGAAGGGGGCGTCGCCCAACCCGTCATCGGGCGAAAGTCGCTGAAGACGCTTGAGAACGGCCCGATGAGGGGCTACGTCGATCGTAGACTCAAGGGCTCTTAATCAGCGGGTCGTAGGTTCGAACCCTACTGCACCCACCATGGCCTGCAAGGCCTGAGGGCGCGTCGCCAGGGTTGGCCGGACGGCGAGCGTAACGGTGTCTCCAGCCTCGGCAGCCCGCTGACTGGGCCTGAGGCTCAGCCTGAGACCCGCGCGCCTCAGCGCCGGTAGGAGGTCGTGACAGAGGAACGGGCCTTGAAGACCACCCTCCGCCAGCTCGTCGCCGTTCATTCGCAGAGGTTCAAAGCGTGACCGACAGCATCCTTATCGAGCGCAACGACCGGGTCGCGACGATTACCCTGAACCGGCCGGAGGTGGGCAATGCGCTGGACGTGTCCATGACCCGTGCGCTGATGGAGGCCACCATCGCCTGCGAGGAGGACGCGGGCGTGCGATGCGTGGTGCTGACCGGCGCGGGCCGGCTGTTCTGCGCCGGCGGCGATGTGGGGGCGTTCACGCGCGCAGGCGAACAACTGCCCAACTTCCTGAAGGAGACCACCATCTACGTCCACGCGGCGATCCTGCGGCTGATGCGGATGAGCAAGCCCGTAGTCACCGCCATCAACGGGCCGGTCGCCGGCGCCGGCATGGGCCTGGCGCTGCTGGGCGACATCGCCCTGGCCGACGCCCGGGCCCACTTCACCCTGGCCTATACGGGTATAGGCCTGACCCCGGACGGAGGCGTGACCTGGCTGCTGCCGCGGCTGATCGGCCTTCGCCGCGCCCAGGAGCTATGCCTGCGCAACCGCCGGGTGGGCGCCGACGAGGCCGCAGCCATCGGCATGATCACGCGCACCGTCGCCGACGGGCGGGTGCTGGAGGAGGCGACCGGGCTCGCCCACGAGCTGGCCCGCGGCGCCACTTCTGCCATGGGCGTGACCAAGCGGCTGCTGCTGGAGAGCGCCAGCGCCTCGCTGGAGGCCCAGCTCGACGCCGAGAGCCGGGCCATCTCGGGCCAGGGGCGGACGCCTGAGGGCCGCGAAGGCATAGCCGCCTTCCTGGAGAAGCGGCCGCCGGACTTCATCGGACGGAGCTGACGTCTCGGAGCCGGACGAGGCGTCCACCGTCCTGCCGCGGAAGCATCCATTCGCGCTCATCGTGAGCCTGTCGAGGGTTGGACGCTGTTCGGCGTCGCCACGTCGCGGCCGATACGAGCCCCTTCACGCTCTGAGCCGTCCGTCCGTCAAAGCTTCGTCCCGGAACGCGAAGAGCACCTTCGGGTCTGCCGGCTCGACGTCCGCGATGATCTTCGGCGTTCCGATCACGTGCAGCAGATGGCGGATGACGTTGAGGCGGGCCGCTTTCTTGTGGTTCGCCCGCACGCAGATCCAAGGTGCGAAATCCGTAGACGTGCGCCGAAGCATCTCGTCGCGCGCCGCGGAGTAGTCGGCCCATTTGGCTTGGGCGACTAAGTCCATGTCGCTGAACTTGAGCGCCTTCAAGGGATCGTCGCGTCGGGCCTGCAGCCGCGTCGCCTGCTCGTCTCTGGAGATGTCCAACCAGATCTTCACCAGCGTAATGCCGCTGGCGATGAGTGCGTGCTCGAATTGCGGAGCGTCGTGCAGGAACTGCGCCTGTTCTACAGGCGTGGCGAACGCCATGACGCGGTCCACCCCTGCGCGGTTGTACCAGGAACGGTTGAAGATCACGAGTTCGCCTGCGCTCGGCAGATGGGCGACATAGCGCTGGAACCACCACTGGGAGCGCTCCCGGTCGCTGGGCTTGGGCAGGGAGACCACGCGCGTCGCCCGGCTGGACAGGTGGGCGGTGATGCGGGCGATCGCGCCATCCTTGCCCGCCCCGTCGCGCCCCTCGAAGATCACCAGCGTGCGGCGGCCCTCATCGATCGCGGCGATCTGGGAGTGGACGAGGGCGAGTTGCAGGCGAACCAACGCGTCCGGATAGCTTTCCTTGACGTGATCCTTGCTCATCGTGCTTTCCAAGTGGCCTCACCATCCTTCCCATACCGCCGTCGTGCGGCCATAGCGACTGCCCGCCGCCCTGCTGCAGAGACAAGGCAGGACGCTGGGAGAGCTGATCGGCGGCCTGCGCCAGGGTGACACGCTGGCCGAAGCCCGTCGGGTGCTCGATCTCGGCGGCGCCGCCATAGAGGGCGTCGAACCCCAAGGCCTTTCCCGCCCCTCCCACCGGCCTTACGAAGCCACACCGGAGTCCGCCGATTCATGTCCGACACCAACCCTCAAGACGGCCCTGGCCAGGACATCGAGCCCGAGCCTTACGCGGTGGGCTCGCAAGAGCCCGATGCGGCAGACAAGCTGCTGGAACGGGATGGCCGCGCCTAGCTGAAGGTCTGATCGTCGTGCGCCCCGAAGACTACCGCCCCCTCCCGATTGAGGACTACGCCATGATCGGGGACTGCCGCTCGGCCGCCCTGGTCGGGCGCAACGGCTCGATCGACTGGCTGTGCTGGCCGCATTTCGACAGCGACGCCTGCTTCGTGGCGCTGCTGGGCGACGGGCGGAACGGGCGATGGGCGCTGGCGCCGGCGGACGCGTCCGCCCGCAGCACGCGGCGCTACCGCGGCGACACCCTGATCCTGGAGACCGTGTTCCAGACGGAGTGCGGCGAGGCCGCGGTGGTCGACTTCATGCCGTTGGAGCATGGCCCTCATACCCTCATCCGCCGAGTCGAGGGCCGAAGGGGGCGCGTGCCCTTCTCCCTGCTGTTCGCGCCGAGGTTCGAGTACGGGTCCGTGCGCCCCTGGACGGAGGCTCTGGACGAGGGAGTCCAGACGATCGCCGGCCAGAACCGCATCGTCCTGCGCGCGCCCCAGGGGGTCGAGTTCAAGCACGAGGACGGCGACGTCCACGCCGCCTTCGACGTCGCCGAGGGCGAGACCCTGGACTTCATCGCCGGCTGGGATCGTTCCCACGTCGCCGCCGCAGCCCCGGTCGACGCCGCCGCCGCCTACGCCCATACGGAGCAGGCCTGGACGGCCTGGGCCGCGCGCTCCACCTATCGCGGCCGCTGGCGAGACGAGGTGACCCGCTCGCTCCTCACCCTGAAGGCGCTCTCTTTTGCGCCGACCGGGGCGCTCGTGGCTGCGCCGACGACCTCGCTGCCTGAACGGATCGGCGGCCCGAGGAACTGGGACTACCGCTACTGCTGGCTGCGCGACGCCACCCTGACGCTCGTCGCGCTCATGGCCGGCGGCTATCTGGACGAGGCCCAGGCCTGGGTCGACTGGCTGCACCGCACCGTGGGGGGCGATCCGGCGGACCTGCAGATCATGTATGGCCTGGGCGGCGAGCGCCGGCTGTTCGAATGGGAGGTCAAGTGGCTGCCCGGCTACGAGGGCTCGGCGCCGGTGCGGGTCGGCAACGCCGCCTCCGGCCAGGTGCAGCTCGACACCTATGGCGAGGTCATGGGCGCGCTCAGCCTGGCCCGGCAGAAGGGCCTCATACTGCCCGACACCGCCTGGACGCTGCAAAAGGCGCTGCTCGACTATATGGAGACTATCTGGGAGCAGCCCGACGACGGCATCTGGGAGGTGCGGGGCGGCCGGCGGAATTTCACCCACTCCAAGGTCATGGCCTGGGTGGCCGTCGACAGCACCCTGAAGGACGCTGAGGCGCACGGCCTGGACGGTCCGCTGGACCGTTGGCGATCGCTTCGGGACCGCATGCACCAGACGATCTGCGACAAGGGCTTCAGCGTGGAGCGGAACAGCTTCACCCAGAGCTTCGGCAGCCCCTTGCTCGACGCCAACCTGCTGCTCATCCCTCGCGTCGGCTTCCTGCCGCCCGACGACCCGCGGGTGATCGCGACGGTGAAGGCGGTGGAGGAGGAGCTGCTGGTGGACGGCTTCGTCCTGCGCTACCGCACGGAGGAGGGCACAGACGGCCTGCCCCCCGGTGAGGGGGCCTTCCTGCCGTGCTCCTACTGGCTGGCCAGCGTGTACAAGCAGATGGGACGCCAGGCGGAGGCCGACGCGCTGTTCAACCGCCTGCTGGCGCTCAGCAACGATGTCGGCCTGCAGTCGGAAGAGTACGATCCGCAGCGTCGCCGCCTCGTCGGCAACTTCCCCCAGGCCTACTCGCATCTCTCCCTGGTAGGCACGGCGATCCTGTTCGACCTCAGCGACCAGCATGAGGGCACGGTCACCGTCGGCACGATGGCCAACGCCGCGCAAACCTGACGGCAGCAGGTCTTTCGACGTGACCTGACGGCGACGTCACTCGGGCGCGAAGGCCCTGCGGGCGGACAGCCGCTGCGCCACCGGGCCCGGCGCAGGTCGCGTCCGGCGACCGTTCCTCATCCTGGGCGCCCCCGAATGGGGACGCCGCAAAGACTTCTGATCGCGTCACGCAACAGGCCGGACGGGCGTGGCGTTTGAAGGGAGGAAAGCCGGGCTCGGAGGGTGACGCAAGTCCGCCGAGCCGTCTGCGGAGAAGTACGATGGATCAGACAGTCGCCCCCGCCTACGTCAACCCCGAGGCGATCGGCGCCGACGGGCGCCCGATCGACAAGCTGTGCATCGACACCATCCGCACCCTGTCCATGGATGCGGTGCAGAAGGCCAATTCCGGCCATCCCGGCACACCCATGGCGCTGGCGCCGGTGGCCTACACCCTGTGGCGGGATTTCCTGCGCTACGACCCCGATACGCCGGACTGGCCCAACCGCGACCGCTTCGTGCTGTCCAACGGGCATGCGTCCATGCTGCTCTACTCGGTGCTGCACCTCGCCGGCGTGAAGGACCTGAAGCGGGAGGGCGAGCCGCTGGCGGTGACGCTGGACGACATCAAGGCCTTCCGCCAGCTCGACAGCAAATGCCCGGGCCATCCGGAGTACGGCATCACCGTGGGCGTTGAGACCACCACCGGGCCGCTGGGCCAGGGCTGCGGCAACAGCGTCGGCATGGCCATGGCGTCCAAGTGGCTGGCGGCGCATTTCAACAGGCCCGACGCCAGGCTGTTCGACTTCGACGTCTACGTCATGTGCGGCGACGGCGACATGATGGAGGGGGTGGCCAGCGAGGCCGCCTCGCTCGCCGGCCACCTGATGCTCGGCAATCTCTGCTGGATCTACGACAACAACACCATCACCATCGAGGGCCATACCGAGCTGGCGTTCAGCGATGACGTGGCGGCGCGGTTCAAGGGCTACGGCTGGAACGTCGCGCATGTCGGCGACGCTAACGACACGGGCCGCCTGTCCCAGGCGCTGCAGGCGTTCCGCGACACCCACGACGCGCCGACCCTGATCGTGGTCGACAGCCATATCGGCTATGGCGCCCCGCACAAGCAGGACACCGCGGCCGCCCATGGCGAGGCGCTGGGGGTGGAGGAAATCCGCCTGGCCAAGCGCCACTACGGCTGGCCCGAGGACGCCCAGTTCCTGGTGCCCGACGGCGTGCGCGAGCACTTCGACGCGGGCTTCGGCGTCCGCGGACGGGCCTTGCGGGCGGAGTGGAGCAAACGGCTGGACAGCTATAGCGACCAGTACCCCGAGCTGGCCGCCCAGCTCCAGCAGATGCAGGACCACGAATTGCCCACAGGCTGGGACGAGGACCTGCCGACCTTCCCCTCCGACGCCAAGGGGCTGGCCACCCGGGAGAGCGGCGGCAAGGTGCTGAACGCCCTGGCCCAGCGCTATCCCTGGATGATCGGGGGCGCCGCCGACCTGTCGCCCTCCACCAAGACCAACCTGACCTTCGATGGCGCCGGCAGCTTCCAGGAGGGCAAGTACGGCGGCCGCAACCTGCACTTCGGCATCCGCGAGCACGCCATGGGGGCGGTGGTCAATGGGCTGACGCTCTGCAACCTGCGCGCCTACGGCTCGACCTTCCTGATCTTCTCCGACTACATGAAGCCGCCGATCCGCCTCGCTGCGTTGATGGAGGCGCCCGCGATCTTCGTCTTCACCCATGACTCCATCGGCTTGGGCGAGGACGGTCCCACCCACCAGCCGGTGGAGCAGCTGCTCTCGCTGCGCAGCGTGCCGGGCCTGATCACGCTTCGGCCTGCCGACGCCAACGAGGTGGTGGAGGCCTGGCGGGTGATCGGCGCCCTGAAGCGCCAGCCTGCCGCCCTGGTGCTGAGCCGCCAGCCCCTGCCGACGCTGGACCGGACCGTGTTCGCTTCGGCGAGCGGCGTGGCGAAAGGCGCCTACGTCCTGGCCGACGCCAAACCGGGGGAGCCGGTGGAGGTGATCCTGATGGGCTCGGGCAGCGAGGTAGCGCTGTGCGTGGAAGTATTCGAGACGCTGAAGCAGCAGGGCGTCGCCGCCCGGGTAGTCAGCTTCCCGTCGTGGGAGCTGTTCGAGCAGCAGGACCAAGCCTACTGCGACAGCGTCCTGCCCCCGCCGGTGAAGGCCCGGGTGTCGGTGGAGGCCGCCTCCGTCATGGGCTGGGACCGCTACGCGGGCAGCGAGGGCAAGATCATCGGCATGCGCACGCTCGGCGCCTCCGCGCCGATGAAGGCGCTGCTCGCCAAGTTCGGCTTCGCGCCGGAGAAG
>CAXUEN010000134.1:0-6503 GCA_964249945.1 uncultured Caulobacteraceae bacterium
CGGTCATCACGACCGGCGACATCCTGGTGAACCTCGACGCCAAGACGGTGGAGGTGAACGGGAGCCGCGTCCACCTGACCGGCAAGGAATACCAGATGCTGGAACTCCTCTCGCTGCGGAAGGGCACGACCCTCACGAAAGAGATGTTCCTGAACCACCTCTACGGCGGCATGGATGAGCCGGAGCTGAAGATCATCGACGTCTTCATCTGCAAGCTGCGCAAGAAGCTGTCGGCCGCTACCGGTGGTTTCAACCACATCGAGACGGTGTGGGGCCGCGGCTACGTCCTGCGCGATCCCAGCGAAGGGGCGGCCGCCTCGGCCGCCTGAGTCTCCGCGGCGGGCCTGCCGATCCCATCAGTCTGAGCGAGGGCGGCGCTGGCCACAGCGCCGCCCTCGCCATTATTGCGGCGGAGGCGGCGACTGGGTCGGTTCGCCGCCGCCCTTGCCGCCGCCGCGCATGGCGCGCCGCTCGTCGGGCGTGACCACGCCGTCGTGGTTGGCGTCCATCCGGGCGAAACGGTCGGCGGAGGCGGCGTCGATCTCGGCCGAGGTGAGATAGCCGTCGTGGTCGGCGTCCATCCGCTGGAACTGGCGGGCAGGGTCGCCGCGACCTCCGCCCTGGCCCTCGGGCCGCTCCTGGGCGTGGTAAGCCGTCCACTCCGCCAGGCTGACGCGACCGTCGTGGTCGGTGTCCGCCGGCATGATCCGGCCGCGGAACCGGACCTGGTAGTCGGCCAGGGTCATGGGCCGGCCGAAGCTCCGTCCGCCGCCAGGAGGAGATTTGTAGCCGGAGCCTGGGGGCGGTTCGTCGGCGGCGGCGGGCGGACCCGGCGCGTCCTGAGTCGGCTGGGCGCAGGCTGGCAGCGCGCAGGCCAGCAGGGCCGCCGTCATGGCCGCCAGGGTATAGGTCTGGTTGGACTTCAAGCTCGGTCTCCTCAGGAATCCACGCCCGCTGCGTTGGCGGGCGAGGGTCAGACTAGGTCGGCCACTGGCGCCGCGGCGCGGCTGTAGGGGAAGACGCGGGTGTCGAGCGCCGTGCGCCCCACGCCCATGTGGTCCTGCAGCAGGCCCTTGAAGACCTGGCGGACGTCCAGGGTGGGGGCGAGGTCGCGGGCCTCGAACAGGCGCCCCGGCTGCAGGGTCGGCCAGTCGCCCACGATCCCGCCGCGCTTGAGCGCGCCGCCGGCCAGGATCAGGGTGGAGGCGGTGCCGTGATCGGTGCCGCCGGTGCCGTTCACGTGCGCCGTGCGGCCGAACTCGGTGGGGGTGACGACCACCGTTTGTTCCCAGGCCAGGCCAAGCCCTTCCTTCAGCCCGGCGACCACGTCGTCCAGGGTCTTGAGGCGGTTGGCGAGCTGGCCTTCAGCGCCGCCCTGATTGGCGTGGGTGTCGAAGCCGTCGAGCTGCAGCACCGCGATGGACGGTCCGCCGTCGGACGCCACGAACCGGCCGGCCGTCACCGCCAGGGCGCGCGCGTCGCGCCCGTTCACCGTCTGACCCTGGTTCAAGGTGTTCGCCGCGGCCTCGGTCTGTAGGCCCGAGGCGAGCGCCGGGCCGAGAATCGCGTCGTGCTTGTAAAGGTCCTGCAGGGTGGCGGTTATGCGGCCGAGGTCGGCGGACTGGCGGCCCCCCGGCGACCAGGACTGTACGGGCGAGGGCCCGCGCAGGATCAGCGGCTCCTCCGGTCCCACCGAGATGGCGGTGACCCGGCCGTCGCGGCTGGCAGCCGACAGCGCCCGGTTCAGCCAGCCGGTGGTCACGTCGTAGACGCGCGCCCCGCCGCTCTCTAGCAGGTCCTGGGCCTCGAAGTGGGAGCGGACGCGCTCGGGGATGGCGACGGCGGGAGCGATGCGCGCCTGGCCCGACTGGGCCAGGGCGTAAACGGTGGTCAGCTTGGGATGCAGCCCGAAGTCGGCGTCGAGCTTTAGCACTTTGTCGGGCGTGAGGGCGATGGGGCCGCGCAGGCCGGCATAGTCGCGGTCGCCGATGGGCGGCGAGACGGACAGGCCGTCCATGGCGCCGCGACAGACGATCACCACCAGCTTGCGCCTGGCGGCGAGCGGATCGGCGAGGACGGGCGCGGCCAGGAAGGTCATGCCGAGCCCGGCGCCCAGCGACAGGACGCCTCTGCGGGAAGGGTGGGGGTGGGTCATCGGCGTTGGAACTCCGGCGACATGAACAGCAGGGTGAGCGCCTCAGGCCGCGTCTCGGCTCGGGCGATGGCGGTGCGGACGGGCTCGGTGAGGCGCGGGCCCAGGGCGGCGTCCGCCACCTGGATGGGGGCGGCGACGCTCGGGGCTCGGGCGGTGGAGAGCTGCGAGGCCCAGTCCAGCCGCTTGACCACCGCGTCCGGCGCAGCCCAGTCGCTGACCTGCTCGGACCAGCCGTTGGGCTGGGGGGCGTTGAAGGGGCGATCGCCCATCTGGGTCAGGGGTGCGATCACCTCGCGGTCGCCGTCCGCGGGCACCGCGCCCATGGCGCGGTAGCTCGACACCAGCAGCTCGTAGGGCCGCTTGAACTTGGCGGGCCGGGGCGTCCAGGCTTCCGGGGCCTCGACCAGGGCGAGGGCGACGGTGGAGAGGTGGCCATGGCTGTCGGTCCAGGCCTTCCGCAGGCGCGCCACCAGCCAGGGCGGCGGGTCGTCGGCGACGAAGTGGGTGGCGAGCTTACGGGCGAGGTGGTCGGCGGTGTGCGGGTCGGCGGCGAGGTCGGCCAGGATGGCGCGCGCCTGCTCCGACCCGCCGGCCGGGTAGGTGCGGCCCATTGCGGTGCGCGGCCCCGGCTCGTGCAGGTTGGGGCGGAACAGGGCGATCCCCGCTTGGTCGAAGCCGTCTCGCTCGACGCCGATGCTGTAGCCGGTGAGCGCGCGGGCGAACTCGGTGACGTCGGCCTGAGTGTAGCCGGCGTCAGGGCCGACGCTGTGCAGCTCCATGATCTCGCGCGCCAAGTTCTCGTTCAGTCCGGCGTCGCGGCGGGTTCCGGCCACGCTGTTCGGACCTGTGGAGCGGGCCTGGTCAAGATAGGCCAGCATGCCGGGATGGATGCTGGAGGCGACCAGCAGCGTCTCGAAACGGCCGAACACGTGGGGGCGGATGGCTTCCCGCTCAAACGGGCCGGCTAGCATGGCGGCCTTGGGCTTAGCGGTGGAGACGGTGAAATGGTTGGCCCAGAACAGGGTCCAGCGCTCGCGGAACGGCTGGGCGGTGTCGGTCGCCAGTCGGGTGCGGGCGAGGATCTCGTCGCGGACGCCGTTGCGGATCGGTGCGAGAAGCGCCTTGCGCTGGGCCTTCAGGCCGTCCGACGGACCGTTCGGCGTTGCGCCGTCAGGCGGGGTCACGGTCAGGGCGTCACGCCTGATCTGGCGGAAGTCCTGAAGCGCCGTCGTGTAGGCGACGAAGGCGGCCCGGCTTGTGGGCAGCGGCCCCTGCGGCTGCTCGCCGCCTGAAGCGGAGATCTGCGACTTCAGCCAGCCCTGCGGGTCGGCGCTGGCCGTGGCCAGCTCGCCCGGCCGGGCGCCGAGCCCGAACCGCGTGACGGCGATGGCGCCGTTGGTGGCCTGCAGCGTCATGCGCTGCGCCTCGCCCCTGCGGCCTGGATCATGAGGCTCATTCTACACCGCCAGCCGTCCGGTCGGATGTCGCAGTGGAGACGTTCCGCTGCACGGTCGGCAACGCGACCGTCGTTCCAACATGGCCAGGGTGATCCGCCCTCGCTGAACCGGACATGAAAAAGGCCGGAGCCTTGCGGCTCCGGCCTCCCTGCAATCGCGTGTGCGACGTTCCCCGGAGAGCAAGCCCCCCAGGAAGGACCTTAGAAGTCCATGTCGCCCATGCCGCCGCCGCCCGGCATCGCCGGGGCCGCGGAGCCCTTCTTCGGGGCTTCGACCACGGCGGCTTCCGTGGTGATCAACAGGCCGGCCACCGAGGCGGCGTCCTGCAGGGCGGTGCGCACGACCTTGGCGGGGTCGATCACGCCCTGGGCGACCAGGTCGCCGTACTCTTCGGTCTGGGCGTTGAAGCCGAAGTTGGCGTCAGCGTTGTCCAGGATCTTGCCGACCACGATGGAGCCTTCGACCCCGGCGTTCTCCGCGATCTGGCGAAGCGGCGCCTGCAGGGCGCGGCGCACGATGGCGATGCCCGCGTTCTGGTCGTCGTTCTCGCCCTTCAGGTCGGCCAGCGACTTGGAGGCCTTCAACAGGGCCACGCCACCGCCCGGCACGATGCCTTCTTCCACGGCCGCGCGGGTCGCGTTGAGGGCGTCGTCGACGCGGTCCTTCTTCTCCTTGACTTCCACTTCGGTGGAGCCGCCGACGCGGACGACCGCAACACCGCCGGCCAGCTTGGCCAGACGCTCCTGCAGCTTTTCCTTATCGTAGTCCGAGGTGGTGTCTTCGATCTGGCGCTTGATCTGGGCGATGCGACCCTCGATGCCTTCACGCTCGCCGCCACCGTCGACGACGGTGGTGTCGTCCTTGGTGATGGTGACCTTCTTGGCCTTGCCGAGCATGTCGAGGGTGACGTTCTCGAGCTTAATGCCGAGGTCCTCGCTGATGACTTGGCCACCGGTGAGGATGGCGATGTCTTCCAGCATGGCCTTGCGGCGATCGCCGAAGCCCGGGGCCTTGACCGCCGCGACCCGCAGGCCGCCGCGCAGCTTGTTGACCACCAGGGTGGCCAGGGCCTCGCCTTCGATGTCCTCGGCGATGATCAGCAGGGGACGGCCGTTCTGGACCACCGCTTCCAGGACCGGGAGCAGGGGCTGGAGCGTCGACAGCTTCTTTTCGAAGATCAGGATCTGCGGCTCTTCGAGCTGCACTTCCATCTTGTCGGCGTTGGTGACGAAGTAGGGCGACAGGTAGCCGCGGTCGAACTGCATGCCTTCGACGACGTCGAGTTCGGTCTCCAGGCTCTTGGCCTCTTCAACCGTGATGACGCCCTCGTTGCCGACCTTCTCCATGGCGCGCGCGATCATCTCGCCCACGTCCTTGTCGCCGTTGGCGGAGATGGTGCCGACCTGGGCGATCTCGCTGTTGTTGGCGACCTTCTTGGAGGTGGATTTGATGTTCTCGACCACGGCGACGACGGCCTTGTCGATGCCGCGCTTCAGGTCCATCGGGTTACGGCCCGAGGAGACCGACTTCAGGCCCTCGGTGACGATGGCCTGGGCCAGCACCGTGGCGGTGGTGGTGCCGTCGCCGGCCTTGTCGTTGGTCTTGGAGGCGACTTCACGGATCAGCTGGGCGCCGAGGTTCTGGAACTTGTCGGAAAGTTCGATTTCCTTAGCGACGGTGACGCCGTCCTTGGTGGAGCGCGGGGCGCCGAAGGACTTCTCGATCACCACGTTGCGGCCCTTGGGGCCCAGGGTGACCTTGACGGCGTTGGCGAGGATGTTCACGCCTTGCAGCATGCGATCGCGCGCATCTGCGGCGAAGTAGACGTCTTTAGCAGCCATTGTGGGCTCTCTTTCGTCAGAGTTGATGAGGGAACCGGCCGAGGATCGACCGGCGAATGGGACTAATTAGGCGGCGGCCTTCATAGAAGCAGGCGCGTCTACGATGCCAAGGACGTCCGACTCCTTCATGATGATCAGGTCTTCGCCTTCGATCTTCACTTCGCTGCCAGACCACTTGCCGAACAGGATGCGGTCACCCGCCTTGAGTTCCATGTCGACCCGCTTGCCGCTGTCGTCACGGGCGCCGGGGCCCACGGCGATGACTTCGCCTTCCTGGGGCTTTTCCTTGACGGTGTCGGGGATGATGATGCCGCCCTTGGTGCGGGCTTCTTCTTCGACGCGCTTCACCAGAACGCGGTCGCCGAGAGGACGAAACGCCATGCTGTGTCTCCATGATAAGGGGTGCGAGGGGCCGTGTCGCTCTATCTGTGGGCCAGCTGTTAGCAGCTGACCCTTGAGAGTGCTAACGAGGTAGGTGTTTACGGGTGGAGGCGGGGCAAGTCAAGGCGGGCAGTCCTTCCGCGGAGAACATATGATGTCGCCGCAAGGCCGAAACGGGGCGGCCGCATGACGGTTGGGCGAAGGTGGCTGGTGGCGGCCGGCTTCTTCACTCCGCTCGTCCTGCCGGATGCGGGGATGAGCGGCGGGGATCGGGTTGGGCGTGAACGGCTATTTGAGCACGCCACGCCTCGCCCTGAAGAAGCCGCGCAGCAGGGCGGCGCTCTCCTCCGCCAGCACGCCCGCCGCGACGTCAGGCCTCCAGTGGCACGTCGGCTGCTCGAAGACGCGCGGCCCGTGCGCCACCGCTCCGCCCTTGGCATCGTCCGCGCCGTAGACCAGCCGGCCGATCCTGGCATGGCTGACGGCGCCGGCGCACATGGCGCAGGGCTCCAGCGTCACATAGAGCCACAGGCCCGTCAGGCGGTAGTTGCCGAGCCGTTCGCCGGCGGCGCGGAGCGCACGGATCTCGGCGTGGGCGGTAGGGTCGTGCAGGGCGATCGGCGCGTTGTGGGCGCTGGCGACCACCTCTCCGGACGCCGGGTCGAACAC
>CAXUEN010000135.1:0-538 GCA_964249945.1 uncultured Caulobacteraceae bacterium
CTTCGCAGCGGCCGGGCCGCCGGGCCGCTCGCCCGCACCCGCCCGGCGGTTCGCGAGCGCGGCGGCCACGAGGACGACCAGGCCCGCGATGGCCAGCAGGTTGTTGACGAGGACTAGGGCGGCGCTGGGAACCTCCGAGAGGCCATAGAACCAGGCGTGCAGCAGGAAGAGCAGCGCCTCCATGAAGGTCAGGGTCCAGAGCCAGGCGGTGTTGAACGAGGCGGCGAGCAGCAGCAGGCCCGCCCCGGCGACGACGTTGCCCACGATGACCGGCTCGGTCCGCATCCCGGTCGCCATCTCCCCCACCGTGGTCAGCGCCCAGCAGACGGCGATGAGGACGGCGGCGATCCGCACGGTCCTGACGCCGATCCAGAAAGACGAGACGCAGGCCACAGCCATCAGGACGCAGCCGACCAGCAGGCGCGGCGGAGGTGGTGTCAATCCGTCTCCTTCCCCAAGGGACCCGCGGGACCCCGCGCGCCGGCGGCGCTGGGGCGCCAGGCTCGCCCAAACCCGTAAGCACGTCCCGTAAGGATGA
>CAXUEN010000135.1:548-6492 GCA_964249945.1 uncultured Caulobacteraceae bacterium
AACGTATTCGCCTCAACCTTCTTGCCCCCTGCGCCGCAGGCTGGCGCACGCATCGGCGGCGGAGCGTCGCCCCGATCGGATCCGGCAGGGCGTGGCGGGCCAGGAAGTCGAAGACGTCGGTGTTGAAGAGGTCGTTGGCGTCGCTCGCCACCATATGGCCGGCGACGTCGACCCATTCGGCCTGCGGCGCCCGCTTCAGGAACGCCTGTGCCCCCCCGGACTGAGCATCCGGCTGAGGCCGCCGCGACCAGCAGGGTCGGGGCCGCTCCTTGACGACCGGCGACGGCTGTCGACGGGAAGGCGCCTGCCTTGCGTGGCGGAACGCAGGCAAGCGCCCAGCCATCGCAGGGGGAGCGATGAGGCCCGGAGCCTTGGGGCCGCCCTACGCGCGGGACGAAAGCTCGTTCGATCGTCCTCATATGAACAATCAATTTTACAATGGCGCGCGGCCGCGGTGTCTGCCGCCTCACAGCAGGCTGTCCGCCGGCCTTCGAGGGCGTAGCGGGCGGGCGACGACAAGCAGGCGTGTAGGGAGACGAACATGGACGCGAAGGTCGACGACAACATCCAGGCCCAATGCCCGGTGAGCGGCGGCGGCGGCGGTAGCGGTGGAGGCCGCAGCGGCGGCGGCGGACGCGGGCACGGCAACCGCGGCTGGTGGCCTGACAACCTGCGCCTGGAGGGGCTGAACCAGCATGCGCCCCGGTCCAATCCGATGGGCGAGGCCTTTGATTACGCCAAGGCGTTCAAGACGCTGGACCTGGAGGCGGTCAAGGCCGACCTGCACGCTTTGATGACCGACAGCCAGGACTGGTGGCCGGCCGACTTCGGCCACTACGGCGGCCTGTTCATCCGCCTGGCCTGGCACAGCGCGGGCACCTACCGCATCACCGACGGCCGCGGCGGCGCGGGCGGCGGGCAGCAGCGCTTCGCGCCGCTGAACAGCTGGCCGGACAACGCCAACCTGGACAAGGGCCGCCGCCTGCTGTGGCCGATCAAGCAGAAATATGGGGCCAAGATCTCCTGGGCCGACCTCTTCGTCCTGGTCGGCAACGTCGCCCTGGAATCCATGGGCTTCCAGACCTTCGGCTTCGCCGGCGGCCGGGCCGACACCTGGGAGCCGGAAGAGCTGTTCTGGGGCCCTGAGGGCTCCTGGCTCGGCTCCGAGCGCTACAGCGGCGAGCGCCAGCTGCACGAGGCGCTGGGCGCAGTGCAGATGGGCCTGATCTACGTCAACCCGGAAGGCCCCGACGGCAAGCCCGACCCCCTCGGCTCCGCCCACGACATCCGCATGACCTTCGCCCGCATGGCCATGAACGACGAGGAGACCGTGGCCCTGGTCGCCGGCGGCCACACCTTCGGCAAGACCCACGGGGCGGGCGACCCCTCCTTCGTCGGCGCCGAGCCCGAAAGCGCAGTGATCGAGGACCAGGGGCTGGGCTGGCGCAGCCAGCACGGCACGGGACATGGCGCGGACGCCATCACCGCAGGCCTCGAGGTCACCTGGAGCCAGACGCCCACCCAATGGTCCAACCGATACTTCGAGAACCTCTACAAGTTCGACTGGGAGCTGACCAAGAGCCCGGGCGGCGCCTGGCAGTGGGAGGCGAAGGACGGCCCCGAAGACGTGCCCCACGCCCACCACCCCGGCTTCCAGAAGCCGCGCATGCTGACCAGCGACCTGGCGCTGCGCCACGACCCCGAGTACGACAAGATCAGCCGGCGCTTCCTGGAGAACCCGGACCAGTTCGCCGACGCCTTCGCCCGCGCCTGGTTCAAGCTGACCCACCGCGACATGGGCCCGATCCAGCGCTATCTCGGCCCGCTGGTGCCCAGCGAGCCGCTGATCTGGCAGGACCGCATCCCGGCCGTGGACCACCCGCTGATCGATGAGCAGGACGCCTCAGCCCTGAAGGCCAAGATCCTCGGCGCCGGACTGCCGGTGTCCCAGCTGGTCTCCACCGCCTGGGCCTCGGCCTCGACCTACCGCCGCTCCGACAAGCGGGGGGGCGCCAACGGCGCGCGCATCCGCCTGGCCCCGCAGAAGGACTGGGAGGTGAACGACCCGCCCGAGCTGGCCAAGGTGCTGCAGGCGCTGGAGGCCATCCAGGGCGAGTTCAACGCCTCGGCGAGCGGCGGCAAGAAGGTCTCCCTGGCCGACCTGATCGTGCTGGGCGGCTGCGCGGCGGTGGAGGCGGCGGCCGAGGCCGCCGGCACGGAGGTGAAGGTCCCCTTCACCCCGGGACGCGGGGACGCGTCGCAGGACCAGACGGACGCGGCGTCCTTCGCTCCGCTCGAACCCGCCGCCGACGGTTTCCGCAACTATCGCCGCGGCGAGCAGTTCATGGCGCCGGAAGAGGCCCTGGTGGACCGGGCGCAGCTGCTGGGCCTGAGCGGTCCGGAGCTGACGGTGCTGGTGGGGGGGCTGCGCGTCCTCGGCGCCAACGCCCGGGGCTCCAAGGCCGGCGTGTTCACCGACCGGGTCGAACAGCTGACGACGGACTTCTTCGTCAACCTGCTGGACATGAACACAGAGTGGAAGCCCGCGGGGTCCGAGAACGCCTTCGAGGGCGTGGACCGTCACACCAAGTCGCAGAAGTGGACCGGCACGCGGGTCGATCTGATCTTCGGGTCGCACTCCGAGCTGCGGGCGCTCGCCGAGGTCTATGCCAGCTCCGACGCCCAGCCGAAGTTCGTGGCTGACTTCGCGGCGGCCTGGGCCAAGGTCATGAACGCGGACCGCTTCGACCTGGCGGCCTGACGCGGCCGGCCCTGAACGACGACGGGACGGCGATCATGGCGATCGCCGTCCCGAAGCCGGTACGGCTGGGTCAGGTCGGCCGCCGTCGAGGGGCCCTTCAAGGGCTGGCGCTCGACGCCATCGCCCTGATGGACGTGCTGAAGATCAGGCGCGTCTTCGTCGCCGGCCATGACTGGGGCTCCAACGCCGGCAAGGCCCTGGCCGTGGGCTGGCCCAGGCGAGTGCAGCGGCTGGCCATGCTGTCCACGCCGTCGCGGCTCGGCGGCTTGCCGACCCGCCGTTGGAGCAGGCGCAGCGTCATTGGCGCCACTGGTTCCAGGCGACCGAGCGCGCGCCACGGCGCCGATGCGGTCGCCGAGGCGTTGATCCGACATTGAAGGCGGACTGAACGTCGCCCGGGCTCGGCCTCTTGGGCCTGACCGCCGGCTGACGCGCCGGCTCAGCCCCGGTTCATCCGTCGGGCCGCAGGATCGGATGCTCATCCCGGCGGATGGCAGGACCCGGCCCATGGCAGGCGAGCAAGACGACAGGACGCGCACCCTCCTCGCCCTCACCCGGGAGATCGAGGACGCCCGGCGCGCGATCACCGACGAGGACACTCCCGCCGCGCGCGCTCGCCTGCAGACCGCCGAACTGGCCTACCGCAGTTTCCTGGTCGGGCTGAACGGTCTGGCGTCCGCCTGAACGGTCGGGATCGGCTTGAAGATACGCGTTTCCGGGCGTGCTCGCGGGCCATGTTCTCAGCGCGTGTCGGTGAAGGTTCCGCAGAGGCCCTCGGCGTCGAGGCTGTCCGGCTGGTCCCGGCCGGAGAAGACGGCCATGCCGAGGTCGACGGATGGGCCTGAGCGATCCCGCCAGACCACGATCCAGCGCACCGGCGCGATGCAGAACCTGTTCCCCTCTCTCCAGCGGAGGATTGGCGGGGTGCGTGACCCGCAGGATGCGGGCAGGGTAGGTCCCCGTATCGGCCTTGAACGCGGGGAGGTCGGCGGCGACCGCCGGCGGCAGGGCGGCCTGGCGCATCTGCAGCCGCGACGGCGACAGCCGGATCGGACCGGTGATCGAGGCGGTGGTGCTGAGCGGCCGCCAGACCTCCAACCTTGGCGTCCCCACGGCCGAGGCCGCCAGCATGATCGGCGCTGTGGCGGCGAGCGACGTCTTCATCATGGGTCTCGCTTTCCGCCGGTAGGATGCGGAGGAGGTGGGCTTGGCTCCCGGCCAGTCCGCAGTCGCCACAACCTCGCTCGCCCCTAGGCAAGGCGCGAACTCTGCGGGATGCTGGCGGGCAGGGGGACACACCATGGACATGAACCGACGCGGCCTGATCGGGGCCGCGCTGCCGCTCACCGTCGCCGCGGCGCCTTTGCGCGCCTGGTCGACAGGCGGCGGCGACGCCCATGACGCCGCGCTCGCGAAGCTCCGCGCCTATGTGGAGGAGAACCGCACCGCCTTCGGCCTGCCGGGGATGACGCTGGTGGTGGTGGGGGCGGATGGCTATGCCGGCTACATCACCTCAGGCTATGCCGACGTGAAGCTGCGCCGTCCGGTGCAGGCGAGCGACTTCTTCCACGTCGGCTCCATCTCCAAGTCCTTCACGGCGATCTGCGTGTTCCGGCTGCTCCAGGCCGGACGGCTGCGCCTGGACGACGACGTGCGCGACCACCTCAAGGGGCTGGTGATCGACAGCGACGAGCGCGTCACCCTGCAGCACCTGCTGAACCATTCCTCGGGCTTGCCGGAGGATGCGCCGATCGCCCCCCAGCCCGGGGGCCGGCTGTGGCTCGGCTACAGGCCCGGTTCGCACTGGTCCTACAGCAACCTCGGCTACGACCTCCTGACCAAGGTGGTCCAGACCCTGCACGGGACGACGATCGAGCGGGTGATCGCCGATGAGGCCTTCGCCCCGCTCGCCATTCCCCAGGCGCGATCCGCACTGCGGTCGGAGGACCGGAGCCTCTACGCGGTCGGCTACTACCCCGCGCGCCTGGACGTCCCGATCCCGCGCGCCGCCCCGCTGGTCGAGGCGCCGTTCGAAACCTTCGTCAGCGGGGCGGGCTGCGTCGGCATGGCCACGCCGCAGATGGCCAGCTACCTGCGCTGGCTGATCGCGGCCGGGCGCGGGCAGGGCGGCCCGCTGCTGTCCGACGCCCTGGCGGCGCAGTGGACCCGGCCGACGGTGGACGCCCCCGGCTGGGCCAAGGGCGCGCGCTACGCCAACGGGCTGGCGGTGGTGGAGGTCGACGGGCGCACCCTGCTTCACCACACCGGCGGCATGCTGGCCTTCGCGTCCTCCCTGCACGTCGACCCGGAGGCGGGCGTCGCCTGCTTCGCCAGCACCAACTTCACCGGCTTCACCGACTACCGCCCCCGCGACATTACAGCCTGGGCGTGCGGCCTGTTCAGGACCGCGGCGAGCGGCGCGCCGGCGCCCGCGCCCAAGCCTACCGCAATGGTGGTCGAACGGGCGGCCGACTACGCCGGCGTTTTCCAGTCCGCCGACGGCGAACGGATTGAAATCCGCCTGGCGGGCACGGGTCTGGCGGGCCAGGGTCTGGCGAGCCAGGGCTTGGAGCTCGCCTTCGCCGGCGGCGCCTGCCCGCTGGAGCCGGCCGGCGACAACGCCTTGCTGGCCCACCATCCCCGCTTCGCGCGCTACGCTTTCCTGGTCGAGCGGAGCGGCACGCGGCCGGTCGCCGCCTGGTGGGGCGAGCGCGAATACGCCGCCGATCCCGCCAGGCTTCGCGGGCCTGCGCCTGCCGAGCTGGCCGCCCTGGCCGGCCGCTACGACGGCGCCGTGACCCCCACCCGCATCGTGGCGCGCCCTACGGGCCTGTTCGCCGACGGGATCACGCCGCTGACCCGCCTGTCCGACGGGAGCTGGCGGCCCGGCAAGGACGACTGGACGCCGGAACGCCTCACCCTCGACACGCCCCTGAACGGCCGGCCGCAGCGGCTGGTCGCGTCGGGCGACGTCGCCTGGCGTGGCGACGACCGGGACGAGGCGCCTTGGATGCAGCGTCCCGCCTGATGGCGAGGTTGGCGAGATGATGGACGGAGCGGTCCCTCAACCGCCTTGCAGGGCCGCGTCTGTCTCGAGGCGGGAGGGCATGGCGTCGGCGGCGCCGCGCCGGCCGACGGCCAGGGCGGCGGTCGGGTTGGCCGTGCCGCCGACGGTCAGCGTGC
>CAXUEN010000136.1:0-6467 GCA_964249945.1 uncultured Caulobacteraceae bacterium
CCCCAGCAGGACGCAGAGCATCAGCCCGCGCCCATACCGATCCGCCAAAGACCCGGCGATGATCACCAGGACGGCTGAAGCGGCGAAGGACACCGCGATGATGGCGCCGGCGGCCTCGAGCGGAAGATGGAAGCTCTGCAGGATGCCGGGCAGCGCGTAGCTGAACAGGGACTGGTCCATGTTCGTCAGCACCCAGACGCCCAGGCAGATGGCCAGCACCGCCCATCGCCAGCCGATCGCCGGGGCGACCGGACGGTCGGAGATCGCCATTTCCGTCATGCGCCGATCCTTCTCAGACGTGTGAGGTCGCGCTCCGGCGCGACCCGGTCAGCCGGCGTCCTCTCGCAGGGGCGCGAACACCCGCGCGATGAAGGCCTTCAGCACCGCCTCCCGGTCCGGCCCCTCGGCTCCGGGTCCCCTGGCCCCTTCGGCCCTGGCCTCGAGCGCCAGGAGGCGTTCCTCCTGCACCCAGACCTCGGAGGCGAGGTTCAGCAGGGTCGCGACAAAGCGGTCGGTGGCCGGGTCGTTGAAGAACTGCGGTCGTCCGTCCGGACCGTAAAGTCCCGGCGAGGCCGCGGCGTCCGCCTCCCCGCTCAACGCCGCCAGGCTCCGAAGCCGAACCAGCAGACGCCGTCCGCCAGCCGCCCCGTGGGCTGGCTGTCCACCGTCGGCATGGCGTCGGGCGCGACCGCGTCGAGGATCGCCGGCTCGCCATAGACGCCAAGGCTCGGCACGACGAACTGGATGTAGTCCTCGGGCGAGAAGCCGGCCTGCGCGCACAGCTCGCCCGGATCCGCGTCGCGGAACGCCTTGTAGAAGGGCTCGGCGTTGTACCAGCAGTCCCAGTCCAAATAGAAGCCGTCGAAGGGGCTCGTCTGGCCGTTGGGCGGCAGCTCCATGTGCAGCATGAGGCCGCCCGGGCGCACCACGCGGCGTATCTCCTGGAAGAGCTTTGCGGTCGTCTTTCCGGAGATCTCGTGCAGGAACATGGACGAGAAGACTAGGTCGAACGAGGCGTCGGGGAAGTCCAGCCTCTCCGCCGACATCTGGTGGAAGTGGACCTCGTGCCCCTGCATCTTGGCGCGGGCGGAGCCATAGGCGAGGCCGGGGGCCGCCGCATCGATGGCGTGGACCTCTGCGTCGGGATAGCGCGCCTTCCAGGGCAAGGTGTTGTGACCGATGGTGCAGCCGACGTCCAGGATTCGGGCCGGCTTGAAGTTCGGATACTTGGCCTTGACGTAGGCGGACATGGACAGGCCGATGTCGTCCAGGTTCCGGCCCATCAGCCCCATGGAGAACACCGCCAGCCCCTGGTCGTAGACCGCGCCGGTGTCCTCGGCGTTCCGGCCGCCGTCATAGGAGCCGGGCATGAGGTGGACGTCCACCGCGGTGATGTTCCTGGGCACCTCGAAGGCGGGGTCCAGGGTCAGCGAGCCGGGCTGGTCCGCCACCGCCTCGGCCGCGCGGCGGCGCTTGTCGCGCTCCCGGGCGGCGATCGGCGCCACGCTGCTCCACACCATCTTCTGGGCGTGCACCCGGGTGGCGCTGTAGGCCTTGCACGCCGGGTCGGAACGGATGGCCCTGTGCACCTCGTCGCCGTCGGCGGGGGCGCGGCCCTTCTCGCGCTCGAAGGCGGGGAGGACGCGCTTGTCGTAGGCGGAGCGCATGTCGGCGGCGAGTTCGTTCAGCACGAAGCTGCGCAGGCCGGAGACGAAGCGCTGGCGCGCCGCCTCCTCCGGGCGGGGGGCGGGCTTCATCTCGTGCAGGAGTTCAACGGTCATGATCAGACCCTCTCGTCATGTCCCTCTCCAGGGATTGTATACATAAAGGAAGGCGTCAAGGCGAATGTTCGCGCCCGCTGCGCCCGATCCAGTCGACGGCGAAGCTTTCATCGACGACCTCCGCGTACTTGGCCTGAAGGTCGAAGAGATTGGCGTCCTGGACCCTGGAGTCCCGGTCCCCGCAGGCCTGGCGCACCAGGAAGGGGGCGAACCCGTGCTGCAGGGCGTCGAGCGCCGAGGCCCGCACGCACCCGGACGTCGAGAAGCCGCCGAGCACCACCGTGTCCACGCCCAGCGCCCGCAGGGTGGAGGCCAGCGAGGTGCCGAAGAAGGCCGAGGCGTACTGCTTGGTGACCACCACCTCGTCCGGCCGCGGCGCGACGCCCTCGCAGAAGGCGGCGAAGGGCGAGCCGACGTCGAACAACTTCAATGCCGGAACCTTGCGGTAGAACATCCCGCCGTCTACGCCCGCGGCCTGGTAGGCGACGTTGGTGTAGATCACGGGCGCGGCCCGGCTGCGCGCCGCCTCGATCAGGCGCAGGTTGCTGGCCAGGGCGTCCTCCACCCCGGCATAAAGAGGGGAGTCCTTGCGCGTGTAGGCCTGGACCAGGTCGATCACCAGAAGCGCCGGCCGCGCGCCGAAGGCCAGCCGGCCGCCGAAGCCGGCGCGTTCGTAGTCCAGGTTCAGGTCATCCAACATCGTGTACGCTCCGCGACGTCAGATCACCCCGCGCGCCTTGAGGTCCGCCAAGGCCGCTCCGTCCAACCCGAGCTGCTCGCCATAGACCTCGCCGTTGTGCTGGCCGATCTCGCCGGGCGCGGCTGTGCGCACCCGGCCAGGCGTCAGGGAGAGCTTGGGAAACACGTTCTGCATCTTCACCGTACCCCAGCGGGGATGGGGCACCTCGATGATCGACTCGCGCGCAGCGAACTGGGGATCGGCGAGCATATCCGGTGCACGATAAATCTTGCCGGCGGGGATCTTGGCCTCGATCATCTTCGCCTCCAGCTCCTCCACGCTGAGGGTGCGGGTCCACTCGGCGATCCTTTCGTCGAGCTCGACCTGGTTCTTGCCGCGCTGGATGTGGCTGACGTAGCGGGGATCCTGGGCGAGCTCCGGCTGGTCCATGGCGATGCAGAGCCTGGCGAACACGGTATCCTGGTTGGCGCCCACCAGGTATTCGCCGTCCTTGCAGGGGTAGACGTTGGAGGGCGCGATCCCCGGCAGCGAGGAGCCCGAGCGCTCGCGGATGTAGCCCATGTGCTGGTAGTCGGGGATCAGGCTTTCCATCACCTGCAGCACGCTCTCGTAGAGCGAGCTGTCCACCACCTGTCCAAGCCCGGTCTGCTCCCGGTGGCGGAGCGCCGCCAGCGCGCCCATGCAGCCGTAGGTCGCGGCCAGGGCGTCCCCTATGGAGACGCCCATCCGCGACGGCGCGCGGTCGGCGTCGCCCACGATGTAGCGCCAGCCGCCCATGGCCTCGCCGATGCCGCCGAAGCCCGCCCGACTGGCGTAGGGCCCCGTCTGTCCATAGCCCGACACCCGAACGATGATCAGCCCCGGGGTCTCCGCTTGAAGGGCGTCCGGGCCGAGGCCCCAGCCCTCCAGGGTGCCGGGACGGAAGTTCTCGATCAGCACGTCGGCCCCGGCGATCAGGCGGCGGGCCAGCGCCTGGCCTTCCGCCACGCGCAGGTTGGCCGTGACCGAGCGCTTGTTGCGGCCCACCACCTCCCACCAGAGCGGATAGTCGCCCCGGCCCCAGTCGCGCATGGGGTCGCCGGTCCCCGGCGGCTCGATCTTCACCACGTCGGCGCCCATGTCGCCCAGCAACTGGCCGCAGAAGGGGCCGGCGATCAGCTGGCCCATCTCCACCACGCGCAGCCCCTTCAGGGGGCCGGTGTTCTCCACGGCCGCCTGGGCCGGATCGCCGGCCGGCGCAGCCTCTCCCCCCGACATGGACATGCTACTCCGCAGCCATCCGCATGGCGTGGCCGAGCGAGCGCCAGACGGGAGGCCGGGGCGGCGGCAGTCCCGTCTCCTCCAGGCAGGTCTCGCGTAACGTTTCCAGCGGCGGACCGCGATCGAACACCTCGATCGGCGCGCGCGAGGACCGCAGCTGCACGCGCAGGGCCTCGCTAGCCGCCGCGTCCACCTGGCCCGCTGCGTCGGCCACAATGCCATAGGCGCGAGCGCCCCCGGCCGTCACCAGCCCGCGCCGTATCTCCAGCCCAACCAGCGCCGGGTCCCGCTCCAGAGGATCGCCCCAGCCGCCGCCGCCCCAGGTGACGTAGTGGAGCACATCGTCCGGCTCGACCCGGACGTTGTCGCACTTGGAGGACAGCACCACGGTCTCGCCCGACGCCTTCTGCAGGTGCTTGTAGGAGCGCATCCCCGGCTTGCCCCCGTTCACGCCCCAGGGCGGGATGAACCAGCGGTCGTCGTGGATCGCGATGGTCCCGGGCTCCAGGAAGCGGTAGCTCATCCTGATGCCGTTGCCGCCACGGAACAGCCCGGGCCCGCCGCTGTCGGCCACGCTCTCATAGGCCTCGATGCGCATCGGGAAGTAGCGTTCCAGGAACTCGTTCGGCACATTGGTGAAGCCCGGCCAGAGGGAATGGCCGTCCGCCCCGTCGCCGAAGGGCCGGCCGGGAATGCCGCCGAAGCCGATCTGGAACAGCTGGAACCACTCGCCCCGGCCGTCGTAGCCGGAGAACATCAGGTGGGGTGAGGAGGAGAAGCCGGCGGCGCAGAGGAACTGCGGCGTCTTCTGGCCGAGCAGCGCCCCCAGCACGTCGAAGATGCGGCCGAGCGCATGGGTGCGGCAGGACAGGGCGGCGGGGAAGCGGGGCTTGAGCAGGCTGCCCTCGGGGATGCGCACCTCGACCAGGTCGTAGAAGCCATCGTTGAACATGATCTGAGGATCGAAGACCATGACCATGTAGATGCCGAAGAACATCTTGAACATGTTCTCGTTCAGGTAGAAGTTGATCGAGCTCTGCGACTGCGGATCTGTCCCTTCGAAGTCGAGCACCACCCGCTCGCCCTCGCGCCACATGGTGCATTTGATCTTGAACGGCCCGGCGCCGCGGCCGTCGTCGCAGAGGTAGTCCTCGAACGACACCGGCGCCTCGCCGACGGAGGTGGCGATCAGATGCTTCATGGCCCGGTGGTTGCGGGCCAATAGTTCGTCCAGCGCCGAGGCGAACACGTCCTCGCCGAAGCGCTCGCACAGCTCAAGCACCCGGCGGCCGCCCACCTTGCAGGCGGCGACGATGGCGTGCAGGTCCGCCTTGTACCATTCGGGCATGCGCGACTGGTGGGCGGCGATTCTGACGATGTCGGTCTGCAGCTCGCCCTTGCGGTAGAGCTTCACGGGCGGCATGCGCAGCCCCTCCTCGAACACCGAACCGGCGTCGGTGGGCAGCGACCCCGGCACCTTGCCGCCGACATCGGTCATGTGGCCGAACATGGCCGACCAGGCCACCAGACGGCCGTGGCGGTAGATCGGCGCGATGCAGAGCTGGTCGGAATGGTGGCTGATTGCGCCTTCCACCGCATAGGGATCGCCGACCAGGATCACGTCGCCGTCCTCGATCTCGCCGTCGAAGCCCCGCAGGAACCCGTCGATGAAGGAGCCGAACTGGCCCACCACCATTCGGCCCTTACAGTCGGCGATCAGCGGGAAGGCGTCGCCCTGTTCGCGGATGCCGGGGGACAGCGCGGTGCGGAACAGGGTCGCATCCATTTCGACGCGGGCGTTGCGCAGCGCGTTCTCGATGATGTCGAGGGTGACGGGATCGACGCTCACGGGCACGAAGGGGCTGGCGTCGGTCTGCAGGATGCTGGCGGGCATTGGGGCTTTCCCTCGCGTCTTCGAACTCAGACGGGCTTGATCAGGCGGGGTTGATCAGGATGACGCCGAAGGGGTCCACGACCGCTTCGAAGCCCGGCAGGACCAGGGTCGTGGCGTCCATCTCGACCACGACGGCCGGACCCTTGATGCGGTCGCGGGCCCGAAGCTTGGTGCGATCGTAGATGACCGCGGGCTGGAATCCGCCGTCGGCCCACACCTCGTGGTCGCGGAGCTTGGCGGCGCTGGGATCACCGTCGCCGGACTCGATCTCCAGGGCCGGGATCTCCAGCACCCGGCCGAGCGCCACGGCGCGCAGGTTCACGAACTCGTGCTCGGCGTCCATGTTGAAGGTGAACAGCCGCCGGTGCTCGGCGTCGAAGGCGCTAGCGAGGCGCATCAGGCCGCCGGCCGCAAAGCCCTGGGCCTGCACCTGCATCGGCACCTCAAAGGCTTGGCCGTGGTAGCGGACGTCGATCTCGTACTCCACGCTGATCTGGTCGGGGGCGACGCCCTCGGACGCCAGTTCACCTCGGACCGCCCCGCCCATCTCCTGCAGGATCGCGGCGACCTCCGCGTCGGAGGTCTCGCTGGTGCGTTTGGAGAGCGAGCGGGCCAGTTCGGTGCGCATCCGAGTGGTGGCGTCTCCGAGCGCGCAGAGCACCCCCGGCGAGACCGGCGAGACCGCCGGCCACGAGCCCATCAGCCTGGCGACCGCGTTCACGTGCAGCGGCCCCGCGCCGCCGAAGCCCATCAGGGCGAAGTCGCGCGGGTCGTAGCCCTGCTGCACCGAGATCATGCGCAGCGCGCCGAACATGTTCTCGTTGACGATGTC
>CAXUEN010000137.1:0-6457 GCA_964249945.1 uncultured Caulobacteraceae bacterium
CCGCCGGTGCGAGCACCCTCTCCCCCGCCCCTCCCCCATCGAGGGGGAGGGAGAGCGTTTTCGCCGGATTGCACCGTTCCTTCTGTGTGAGAGCGGCCCGATGACCACCCTGCCCGCCTCTCGCCCGCTCACCCGCTACGCGCTGCTCACCTACGCCTTGGCCGTCCTCGTCCTGGTCCTCGACCAGCTCTCCAAGGCTTGGGTCCTCCACGGCCTGCATCTCGCCGACCTCGGCACGGTTCCCGTCCTGCCGATCTTCCGCCTGAGCTTGGTCTGGAACCGAGGCTTCAGCTTCGGGCTGCTGTCACAGGTGGACCTCGCGCGCTGGGGGCTGTCGGTCTTCTCCATCGGCGTGGCCATCGCGCTCGCGCTGTGGGCGCGCAAGACCACGCGCCTGTTGCCGGCGCTGGGCCTCGGCCTGATCATCGGGGGCGCCGTCGGCAACGCCGTGGACCGGGTGCGGATGGGCGCGGTGGTTGACTTCCTCGATTTCACCGGTACGCACGTCTTTCCCTGGGTGTTCAACCTGGCCGACAGCGGCATCACCTTCGGCGTGATCCTGCTGCTGGCCGACAGCTTGCTCGCCAAGCCGGACGCGCGACCCTGAGCCGCCCTGCGTCGCCGCGCACCTTTGCGCGGACGTCGACGAGGGTGTATCGGCCCGAAACGGGTCAGGGTAGGCCTCGGAGTTGATGATGGCTTTCAACCAGAGCCGGCGCGCTCGCGCCGTGACGCTCTTGAGTTCCGCAGGCCTCGGGCTCGCAGGCCTGGTCCTTGCGGGCTGCGGCACGATCGGCAACGCTCTCGGGACCAACAAGCTGGCGCCCGATGAGTTTCGCGTGGTGACCAAGGCGCCCTTGGTGGTGCCTCCGGAATACGCGCTGCGTCCGCCCACCCCTGGCGAGCCGCGGCCCCAGGAGCTGCAGCCCGAGAGCCAAGCGCGCCTGGCCCTGATCGGCCAGCGCGAGAGCGCCCAGCGCAGCGAGGGCGAGACCCTGCTGGTCAACCGCGCCGGCGCCGAGAAGGCCGATCCCCTGATCCGCTACGTGGTGGACGACCAGTACGGCGACGTCTCCCACAAGGAGAAGTCCTTCGCCGACCGCGTCATGTTCTGGCGCAAGGGCCAGCCTCAGGACGCCCAGGTCAGCGCCGAGCAGCAGGCCGCCGACACCCCCGATCCCGTCGATCCCGCCGTGGTGCAGAAGACGGTGGCCTCGCTGACCGGCGACAAGCCGGTGGTGATCCAGCGCGCCCCGGCCAGGCGCCACTTCAAGCTGCCAGGACTGTAGGCGCGTCGCACGAGGCCTGGGTCTCCCGCCGATCCCCGGGAGGGGTATGGCTACGGTCCACCCGACCTCAGGCGTGTTCGCCCGGTCCTACTAGGTCGTAGGGGACCGTGCGCCGATCGTTCAGCGGCACCCGCAGCGCCCGGTCCAGCGGCGGGAAGGCGCGCTGGGGACAGTCGTCGCGCTCGCAGATGCGGCAGCTGACCCCGATCCGGGCCGCCGGCCCGTCCAGGTCGAGACCCGCTGCGTACACCACCGAGCCTGCATGCTGGACTTCGCAGCCCAGCCCCAGAGCATAACGGCGATCGGGGGTCAGATAGTCGCCCGAGCGCTTCACCTCGCTGCGCGCCATGCAGAGGTAGCGCACCTTGTCAGGCGTCTCGGCCACCTGGGTGAGGATGTCGCCAGGCCGGCCGAAGGCCTCGTGCACGTTCCAGAGCGGGCAGGCGCCGCCGAAGCGGGCGAACTGCAGCCGCGTTGCGCTGTGGCGCTTGGTGATGTTGCCGGCCATGTCGATGCGAACGAAGTAGAAGGGCACGCCCTTCATGCCCGGCCGCTGGAGGGTGCTAAGCCTGTGGCAGACCTGCTCGAAACTGGCCCCGAAACGGACCTGCAGCCGCTCCACGTCGTGGCGCAGGGCCGCCGCCGCCTCCAGGAAGACGCGGTAGGGCAGGATCAGGGCGCCGGCGGCGTAGTTGCCGAGCCCGATGCGGCAGACGTCCCGGGCGGCGGGGCTGCGGAAGCGGGCGCGCTCCAGCTCCTGTTCGATCAGGTCTTGGAACTCGAGCAGCGCCAATTGGTGGGCGAGCTGGAAGGTGCGGGTCGGCGTCGGCTGCGCACCGTCCACATACAGCCGGCGCGTCACCGGATCAAAGCGCCGGAGCGCCGCCCCCGGCTCCGAGGTCCGCACCACGGTCACCGCGTGCAACGCCAGCAGCGCCTGGACCAAGGCCACCTCCGGCGTCTGAGCCTTGCCGATGAGGATGTGGGAGGCTAGCGCCTCAGCGGCCGTGTCCAGTTCGTCCAGATAGTTATCCTTGTAGTGGAAGAAGTCGCGCACCTCCTCGTAGGGCAGGCTGGCGCTGATGGTCGCCGTCTCATCCAGCGAAACGGTCTCGTCCATGGCCTTGAACCGCTCGTCCAGGCGGCGGAAGGCGCGATGCAGGGCCAGGAACTGGCGGGCCAGGGCGGGCGTCGCTCCGGCGGCCTGCTTGATCTCGGCGGCGGACGGCGGATCGCCATAGGCGGCGGCGTCCACGGTCGCCTCGCGCAGGTCCGCCGCCAGCCGGCCCTCGTCGCCCACATCGAAGGCGCCCGCGTCCACCTGGAACACCTGGGTCAGCGCGATCAGCACCCGGGCGGTCACCGGCCTCTGGTTGGTCTCGATCTGGGAGAGATAGCTCGGCGACAGGCACAGCCGCCTCGCGCAACCGTCAAGGGTCCAGCCCCGTCCCTCACGCAGGCGCCGTAGCCGCGCGCCGACAAACAACTTCTCCGCCATCGCAGGTTTACAATCTCGAACTTAGCGTGGCGTAGCTCTATGCAAATTGGCACGTTTTGCGAAGCACCCCGGCGCATTTGCCGCTAGGTCATGCCAAGGCCGTCTCCAGCGTCAGGCGAACTCCGCGTGCAGCATATCCTCGATGAACTGGCCCACCGGCGGGAGCAGGCGCGCCAGGGCGGCGGCGAGCGCCGCGTGGCCTCCCAGCATGCCAAGGGCAAGCTGACCGCGCGCGAGCGTATCGACCTGCTGCTCGACGAAGGCTCCTTCGAGGAGTTCGACATGTTCGTCGAACACCGGGCTGTCGAATTCGGCATGGACAAGACCCGTATTCCCGGCGACGGCGTGGTCACCGGTTGGGGCACGGTGAACGGCCGCGTCGTCTATCTTTTCTCCAAGGACTTCACCGTGTTCGGCGGCAGCCTGTCCGGCGCCCATGCCAAGAAGATCCTGAAGGTTATGGACCAGGCCCAGAAGCTCGGCGCGCCGGTGATCGGACTGTACGACGCCGGCGGGGCGCGTATCCAGGAAGGTGTCGAGTCGCTTGCGGGTTACGCCGATATCTTCCTGCAGAACGTGATGGCGTCCGGCGTCATCCCCCAGATCAGCGTGATCATGGGGCCGTGCGCCGGCGGCGACGTCTACAGCCCCGCCATGACCGACTTCATCTTCATGGTGAAGGATACGAGCTACATGTTCGTCACGGGGCCGGACGTGGTGAAGACCGTCACCAACGAGGTGGTCACCGCCGAAGAGCTTGGGGGCGCGCGGGTGCATGCCGGCAAGTCGGGCGTGGCCGACGGCGCCTTCGAGAACGACCTGGAGGCCCTGACGCAGGTCCGCCGCCTGATCGACTTCCTGCCACTCTCAAACCGGGAAAAGCCGCCGCATCGCCAAAGTTATGACGAGCCCGACCGGGCGGAGCCGTCGCTGGACACACTGGTGCCCGCCAACCCAAACAAGCCCTACGACATGAAAGAGCTGATCCTCAAGGTCGTGGACGAGGCGGATTTCTTGGAGATATCCTCGGACTATGCCAAGAACATCATCATCGGCTTCGGCCGCATGGACGGCGACACGGTGGGCTTCGTGGCCAACCAGCCCCTGTCGTTGGCTGGCGTGCTGGACATCGACAGTTCACGCAAGGCAGCGCGGTTCGTACGCTTCTGCGACGCCTTCGACATACCGCTCGTCACCTTCGTGGACGTGCCGGGCTTCATGCCGGGCACGCGCCAGGAGTACGGCGGCCTGATCAAGCACGGCGCCAAGCTCCTGTTCGCCTACGCCGAGGCCACCGTGCCCAAGGTGACGCTGATCACTCGCAAGGCCTACGGCGGCGCCTACGACGTCATGAGTTCCAAGCACCTGCGGGGCGATTTCAACTACGCCTGGCCCACCGCCGAGATCGCGGTGATGGGCGCCAAGGGTGCGGTGGAGATCATCTTCCGCGCTGAGGCCAAGGACCCCGAGAAGCTGGCCGAACGCGAGGCCGAGTACAAGGCGCGCTTCGCCAACCCCTTCGTGGCGGCCCAGCTCGGCTATATTGACGACGTGATCATGCCCCACAGCACGCGGCGCCGGATCGTGCGGGCGCTGAAGAGCCTGAAGGGCAAATCGCTGAGCAATCCCGCCAAGAAGCACGACAACATCCCCCTGTGAGCATGTTCAGCAAAATTCTGATCGCCAACCGCGGCGAGATCGCGGTGCGGATCATCAAGACCTGCCGCCGGCTCGGCATCCAGACGGTGGTGGTCTATTCCGAGGCCGACGCCGACAGCCTGGCCGTCGAGATGGCGGACGAGACCGTCTTCCTCGGTCCGCCGCCCGCCAACCAGTCCTACCTGCTGGCCGACAAGATCATCGAAGCCTGCCGCGACACGGGCGCGGAAGCGGTGCATCCGGGCTTCGGATTCCTGGCGGAAAAGGCTGAATTCGCTCAAGCCTGCGCCGACGCCGGGATCGTCTTCATCGGCCCCAACGCCCACGCCATCGCCGCTATGGGCGACAAGATCAAATCGAAGAAGTTCGCCCAAAAGGCCGGTGTCTCCTGCGTGCCGGGACACATCGGCGAGATCGAAGACGCCGCCCACGCCGTCCGCATCTCCGAGGAGATCGGCTATCCGGTGATGATCAAGGCCTCGGCCGGCGGCGGCGGCAAGGGCATTCGGGTGGCCTGGACCCGGGCGGACGTGGAAGAGGGCTTCCCCGCAGTGAAGGCGGAAGCCAAGGGCGCGTTCGGCGACGACCGCATCTTCATCGAGAATTTCATCACCTCGCCCCGCCACATCGAGATCCAGGTGCTCGGCGACAAACATGGCCACGTTGTCCACCTGTTCGAGCGCGAGTGCTCCATCCAGCGCCGCAACCAGAAGGTCATCGAGGAGGCGCCCTCCCCGCTGCTGGACCCCGAGACCCGCGCCGCCATGGGCGCCCAGGCCGTCGCCCTGGCGAAGGCCGTGAACTACGACTCCGCTGGTACGGTGGAGTTCGTCGCCGGACAGGACAAGTCGTTCTATTTTCTGGAGATGAACACCCGTCTTCAGGTGGAGCATCCGGTCACGGAGCTGATCACCGGGCTGGACCTGGTCGAGCAGATGATCCGCAGCGCGGCAGGCCTGCCGCTCGACTTCACGCAGGACGATCTGAAGATCGACGGCTGGGCGATCGAGAGCCGGCTCTATGCCGAGGACCCCTACCGCAGCTTCCTGCCCTCCATCGGCCGGCTGGTGCGCTACCAGCCGCCGGTGGAGGGGGCGCACGGCCCGTACCAGGTGCGTAACGACTCCGGCGTCCGCGAGGGCGACGAGATCTCGATGTTCTACGACCCCATGATTGCTAAGCTATGCACCCACGGCGCTACCCGCGACGCGGCGGTTGACGGCATGGCTCGGGCGCTGGAGGACCTGGAGATCGAGGGGCTCGGGCACAACGCGCCCTTCCTCTCGGCGGTCATGGACCAGGCGCGGTTCCGCTCCGGCGTGCTGTCCACCAACTACATCAAGGACGAGTTCCCGGACGGTTTCGGCGGACTGGAGCCCGCGGCGGACCAGCTGGACCTGATGACGGCGGCAGCCTGCTGGATGCACCGGCTGCAGCTCACCCGCGCCCGCAGCAATGGCGGCCGGCTGTTCGCCGCGCCGGCGCGCGACGACTTCGTCGTCTTCATCGGTGAGCACAAGCGGCCGGTGAAACTCTCCGGCCGCGACGTGACGCTGGACGTGGCGCTTCCTGGCGAGGACCGGAGCCTGGCGCTGAGGGGCGTAACGTGGCGGCCAGGCCGCAAGCTTTTCAAGGGCGTCCTTGATGGACGGTCCTTCAGCCTGGAGGTGGCGCCGGCGGCCGAGGGCTTCGTGATCCGTCATCGGGCGGCGAAAGCGCGGGTGCTGGTGCTGACGCCGCACTCCGCCGACCTGCACGAGCGGCTGCCGAAGAAGGCGGGCGCCGACACCTCCAGGCTGATCGTCTCGCCCATGCCGGGGCTGGTCGTCAGCCTGGACGTGGAGGTCGGGCGCGAGGTCAAGGCCGGCGAGGCGGTGGCCGTGATCGAGGCCATGAAGATGCAGAACCTGATCAAGGCCGAGCGCGACGGTGTGGTGAAGGCCGTGGGCGTCAAGGCCGGCGACAGCGTGGCCGCCGACGAGGTGCTGATCGAGTTCGCCTGATCTTCTCC
>CAXUEN010000138.1:0-5357 GCA_964249945.1 uncultured Caulobacteraceae bacterium
CCTGCGGCCCCACGCGCCAGGGGAGGGCGCGGGCGTTGGCGTCGTACCAGGCCAGGAGCGCACGTCGGAGGGCGGACAGGTCGCTCGGCGGCATCGCCGGTGCATAGCGCGGTTTCTTCCGCCCCGCCCATCCACCTGCAGCGGCCGGCGTCCATTCCGGGTTAGGATGCGCCATGCGCCGCCCGCTCCCCACGCTTACCGAGGCCGCCGACATCCTGTCGCGCAAGCGCACCCGGCCGCCGTTCCGGCCCCCACCCCCGGCCGGCAAGGCGCTGACCGGCTATCTCAAGACGCTGGACGACCGCTTCGGCGGCGCATCGAGCGGGCCGCGGGTGCTGACCGAGCGCTGGCGCGAGATCGTGGGCGAGACGCTGGCCCGCCACACCCAGCCGGTGAAGCTAGTCCGCCCCCGCAAGGGCGCGGCCGCGACGCTGGAGGTGCGAGTGGACGGCCCCGCCGCCGCCCTGGTCCAGCACCAGAGCGCCGACATCCTGGCCCGGGTGAACCTGACCCTGGGGGAGGGGACGGTGGATCGGCTGCGCATCGTTCAGGGGCCGGTAAGCGCGCCTGCCGCCCCGGTGAAGCGCCGCAAGCCCCCGCCGTTGGATGCGGCTAAAGAGGCGGAGCTGTCGGCCGGTCTGGCGGAGGCCCCGGAGGGTGGGCTGAAGGCGGCGCTGCTACGTCTGGGACGCGAGGTCACGCGGCGGAGCTAAACCACAGTCTCCCTCCCTCGATGGGCGGAGCGTCAGCCGCATCTTACACCGGCTGGTAGATCTCTCCACCCAATTCCCTGAACTTCTCGCTCATCTCCGCCATGCCGGCCTCGGACGTCGCCACGGCCACGTCGTTCTGGCCTCGCGCGGTGTCCCTGATCTCCTGGCTGATCTTCATGGAGCAGAATTTCGGGCCGCACATACTGCAGAAGTGAGCGGTCTTGTGCGCCTCCTTCGGGAGCGTCGCGTCGTGGTACTTGCGGGCGGTCTCGGGGTCCATGCCGAGGTTGAACTGGTCTTCCCAGCGGAACTCGAAGCGGGCGCGGCTGAGCGCGTCGTCCCAGGCCTTCGCGGCCGGGTGGCCCTTGGCGAGGTCGGCGGCGTGGGCGGCGATCTTGTAGGCGATCACGCCGTCCTTCACGTCCTGCTTGTCCGGCAACCCCAGGTGCTCCTTGGGGGTGACGTAGCAGAGCATGGCGGTGCCGAACCAGCCGATCATGGCCGCCCCGATGGCGGATGTGATGTGGTCGTAGCCCGGGGCCACGTCGGTGGTCAGCGGCCCGAGCGTGTAGAAGGGCGCCTCGTGGCAGATCTTCAGCTGCTTATCCATGTTGGCCTTGATCTTGTGCAGCGGCACGTGGCCCGGGCCCTCGATCATCACCTGGACGTCGTGCTTCCAGGCCACCTGGGTCAGTTCGCCCAGCGTCTCCAGCTCGGCGAATTGGGCGGCGTCGTTAGCGTCGGCGATGGAGCCGGGGCGCAGGCCATCGCCGAGCGAGAACGACACGTCGTAGGCGGCCATGATCTCGCAGATCTCCTCGAACCGCTCGTAGAGGAAGTTCTCCTTGTGGTGGGCCAAACACCACTTGGCCATAATCGAGCCGCCGCGGCTCACGATGCCGGTGACCCGCTTGGCGGTCAGCGGGATGTAGGGCAGGCGCACGCCCGCGTGGATGGTGAAGTAGTCCACGCCCTGCTCGGCCTGCTCGATCAGGGTGTCGCGGAAGACCTCCCAGGTCAGGTCCTCGGCGACGCCGTCGACCTTCTCCAGCGCCTGATAGACCGGCACCGTGCCGATCGGGACGGGGGAGTTCCTCACGATCCACTCGCGGATGTTGTGGATGTTGCGGCCCGTGGAGAGGTCCATCACCGTGTCCGCGCCCCAGCGGATAGCGAAGACCATCTTCTCGACCTCCTCCGCCACTGTCGAGGTCACGGCCGAGTTGCCGATGTTGGCGTTGATCTTGACCAGGAGGTTCCGGCCGATGGCCATCGGTTCCAGCTCGGTGTGGTTGATGTTGGCCGGCAGCACCGCTCTCCCGCGGGCGACCTCGTCGCGGATGAACTCCGCCGTCACGTTCATCGGCAGTTCGGCGCCGAAGGCCTCGCCGTCGCTGATCAGGTCCTTGATCATCTCGCGGCGGAGGTTCTCGCGGATGGCGACGAACTCCATCTCCGGGGTGATGATCCCGCGCCGGGCATAGGCCATCTGGGTGACCGTCTGGCCGGGCTTGGCGCGGAGGACCGGCGAGCGATTGGGAAACTCCGGCACCAGGTAGTTGGCGGAGACGTTGCCGTTGTCCTCCGGCTTCACTGCGCGGCCGGCTACGGGCTCCACGTCGCCGCGGGCGGTGACCCAGGCCAGGCGCGGGCGGGCCAGGCCCTGCTCGATGTCCACGCTAGCGGCCGGGTCGGTGAAGGGGCCGGAGGGGTCGTAGATGGTCACCGGCGGTTCGTCGGCGCTCGGGTGCACCTTCACCTCGCGGAAAGGTACGCGGATGTCGGGGTGCAGCACGCCCGCCTGGTAGACCTTCTGGGAGCCGCCGATCTCGCCGATGTCGATGCGGCCGGCGGGGAGGATGCGGGGGGTGGGGGCGTTCATGGGCGGCCTCGTTCGTGGCGCAGGACGTCAGCAACCGACCAGGGCCGCAACGTCAAGTGAGACCACGGGCGTCGAAAAGCCCCTGTTCCCTCCCTTCGCCGGCATGACCCGGATCAGGTTCGGCGGATCGCGGGCTTACCCGCCTCTCAGCCGCTCAGGCGCGGCCCTCCGGAGAACGGAGTTACAGTAGGCGCGTCACGAGGCGCGTCAAGCTCAGCAGGGCGGCCCGTCCTTGCCGCAGAGGCGTTGGGTCAGGTGGTCGGTCACCTGCTTCAGCCGGCTCTCGTAGCGGGCGTGCAGGCAGGCGCTGTTCACGCTGCAGCGGGTGCGGGTGTTGACCCAGGCGCTCTGCTCATCCTGCAGGCCGCCGCGCTGGCCTATGGCGGCCGTGCCTTCGTCCAGGTCCAGCAGGCCCGCCAGTCGCGAGTCCAGGTTGCTTAGGCCCGGATCGGCGCAGATGGCGCGTTCGTCCGGCGCCTTGGCCTTGGTGCAATTGAAGCTGGCCGCGTAGACGTCGAGCGCCCTGAGCAGGACGGTCAGGATCAGGACAATGGCGGCGATACGGCCGGTGGAGGGCGGGGGCGTCAGAACCGACATCCGTCTCTCTTCGCAGGATCGGCGAGGTCGGAAGGCTGCGCCTCTGGCACATGGCCGCGCAAGGGGCTAGGTGCGCAGGCACGGAGGGCCGCGCGGGTCTCATGAGCAGCTTGGACAGTCTGGGCGGGGCCGCACCGGCCGGCGCCGGCCGACGCACCCTTTATGCGGAGAACGAGCCCTTCGAGTCCGGCAGGATCCAGGTGGGGGGGCGCCACGAGGTCTACTACGAAACCTGCGGCGCTCGGGACGGCCGTCCCTGCGTGATCCTGCACGGCGGCCCGGGCGGGGCGATCAACCCCACCATGCGCCGTTTCTTCGACCCGGCCCGCTGGCGCATGACCCTGTTCGACCAGCGCGGCTGCGGCCGCTCGCGGCCCAATGCGCTGCTGGAGGACAACACCACCTGGGACCTGATCGCCGACATCGAGCGGCTGCGCGAGCGGGCGGGGGTGGAGAGGTGGACGGTGTTCGGCGGCTCCTGGGGCTCCACCCTCGCGCTGGCCTATGCGGCGACCTATCCCGAACGGGTATCGGCCCTGGTGCTGCGGGGCGTCTTCCTGCTGACCCGGCGCGAACTGCACTGGTTCTACCAGGACGGCGCCTCGATGCTCTTTCCCGACGCCTGGGAGCGGTTCCTGGCGCCGATCCCGGTCGGGGAGCGGGGCGACCTGATGGCGGCCTACCACCGGCGCCTGACCCACGACGATCCGGCCGTCCAAGCTGAGGCCGCCGCGGCCTGGAGCCGATGGGAGGGCGACACCATCTCCATCCGCGGGCCGGAGGCGCGGCCGTCGAAGTTTAACGAGAGCGCCTTCGCCGTCGCCTTCGCCCGGATCGAGTGCCACTTCTTCCGCAACGGCGGCTTCTTCGCCCACGACGGCTGGCTGCTGGACCAGGCGCCGCGGCTCCGCCACATCCCCACCTGGATCGTGCAGGGCCGCTTCGACGTGGTGACGCCCATGGAGTCCGCCTGGAAGCTGAAGGCCGCCCTGCCGGAAGCCCGCTTCGAGATCGTCTGGGACGCCGGCCACGCCTCAACCGAGCCCGGCACCATCAGCGCCCTCGTCCGCGCCACCGATGCGGCCTTAACCATTTAGCGTTTCGGGCGTTATCCCTCCGTGGGCGCGCTAGGGCGTGGAGGGCTGCGGTGAAACTGCGGATACTGGCGACGATGTTCGGGGCGGCCGCCCTTCTCGGCGGCTGCATGTCCATGGACGGCGGGGGCGAGGTCAAGGCGCCCGAGCCGATGAAGCCCATCGACGTGGCCCGCTTCTACACTGGCCGCTGGTACGAGATCGCCCGCACGCCGATGAACATCACCAAGGGCTGCGTGGCCGGCACCACCGACTACAGCACCACGCTCGACAGCAAGGTGTTCGACACCGACGAGTGCCGCGCCGACACGCCCGAGGGCAAGATCAAGACCTTCGCCGGCCCGGTGGAGATCCTGAACCCCGGCGTGAACACCAAGGTCAAGGTGACCTACAAGGTGTTTGGCTTCTTCCCCTTCCCGATCACCTACTGGATGATCGACCATGGCGACGACTACCAGTGGTTCATCGTCACCGACCCCTCGTTCAAGAACCTGTCCTACTTCACCCGCAACCCCCACCCGCCCCAGGCGGAGGTCGACGGCTTCACCGCCCGCGCCAAGGCGATCGGCTTCACCGGGGCGCTGGAATATCCGGCGCAGTTCCCGCCCGGCGAGGGACAGTCGGGGAGTTGACGATCGGGGTGTCAGGACACGAGTCTCGGTCCAGCTTGACTTTTCGCACTTCGGCATAGATATGGCGTCTATCCGCGGGCCAAGCCTGCGCATGATCGGCGCTCCAGCCGCGTGGGGAGTTCGGGCTTCGCCCCGAGTTCCGCCTGTTGAGCGCCCTGACACGTCCGCATAGTTCGCCCAGGCACGCGGGGCGATCCCCCCCTGATCCGCCGTTCCAGGCGCGACCGATACGTTCGGCCGCCGCGACGCGCGCCTGTACGAAACGATATCCGATGACCCAGTTCACCGACCTCGGCCTCAACCCGGCCCTGCTGAAAGCCTTGAAGTCCGAAGGCTATGAGACCCCCACCCCCATCCAGGCCCAGGCCATCCCCGCCGTGATGGCCGGGCGCGACCTGCTCGGCATCGCCCAGACCGGCACCGGCAAGACGGCCGCCTT
>CAXUEN010000138.1:5367-6453 GCA_964249945.1 uncultured Caulobacteraceae bacterium
ATTCTGCACAGGCTGGACGCCACCCGTAAGCCCGCGCCGCGCCGCGGCTGCCGGGTGCTGGTTCTGTCGCCGACGCGCGAGCTGGCCAGCCAGATCGCCGAGAGCTTCCGCACCTATGGAAAGCACCTGGGCTTCACCGTCGCCACCATCTTCGGCGGCGTGAAGTATGGCCCACAGATGAAGGCGCTGGCCGTAGGCGTCGACATTCTGGTCGCCACGCCCGGCCGGCTGATCGACCACATGGGCGAGAAGACCGCCAATCTCGGCGAGACAGAGATCTTCGTGCTGGACGAGGCCGACCAGATGCTCGACCTCGGCTTCCTGCAGCCGATCCGGCGCATCGTCGCCACCCTGCCCAAGACCCGCACCAACCTGTTCTTCTCCGCCACCATGCCGGGCGAGATCGGCAAGCTGGCGTCCGAGCTGCTGAACGATCCCCACCGCGTCTCGGTCACGCCCCATGCGCCGACCCACGAGCGGGTGGACCAGCGCCTGATCTTTGTGGAAGCGGACATGAAGCGCGAGATGCTGGCCGAGCTGTTCGCCGACTCAAGGCTCTCGCGCACCATCGTCTTCACCCGCACCAAGCGCGGCGCCGACCGGGTGGCCAAGCACCTGGAGGGTGCCGGCGTCCCGTCCCAATCGATCCATGGGGACAAGTCGCAGGGCCAGCGGGAGAAGGCGCTCGCCGCCTTCAAGGCCGGCGCGTGCCGGGCGCTCGTGGCCACTGACATCGCCGCGCGGGGCATCGACATCGACATGGTCAGCCACGTGATCAACTTCGAGTTGCCCAACGTGCCGGAGTCCTACGTCCACCGCATCGGCCGCACGGCGCGCGCCGGCGCCACCGGCCAGGCCATCAGCCTGTGCGCCGACGACGAGCGTCCGCTGCTGAAGGACATCCAGAAGCTCACCCGCCAGACCATCCCCACCGAAGACCGCCGCAAGGACCGCGCGCTCGCCACCATGGCCAAGGCCACGCGCCTGGCCGGCGGCGACAAGCCGGAGCCGGTGGAAGCCTCGGGCGACCGCAACCGCGGCCGCGGCCGGCCGGCGCATCAGCAGGCGGGCAACGCCGCGCCGGGT
>CAXUEN010000139.1:0-6439 GCA_964249945.1 uncultured Caulobacteraceae bacterium
GCGCGCTGATGGTCGACCGGTTCCTCCACACCGCGATGTTCTACCCCGGCAACTACGGCTTCATCCCCCACACCCTGGCCGAGGACGGCGACCCCATGGACATCATGGTGGTGAGCTCCACGCCGGTGGTGCCGGGCGCCATCATCCGCTGCCGCCCGATCGGCGTGCTGCTGATGAGCGACGAGGCGGGCAAGGACGAGAAGGTGCTGGCGGTGCCGGTCGACAAGCTGCACCCCTTCTACAAGGACGTCGCGTCCTGGACCTCGCTGCCCGATATCCTGACCGAGCAGATCTCCCACTTCTTCGCCCACTACAAGGACCTGGAGAAGGGCAAGTCGGTGGACATCGTGCGCTGGGACGGCCCCGAGGAGGCGGCGGACCTGATCCTCAAGAGCATCGAGCGCGCCAAGGGCGCGCAGAAGCCCTAACGGACCTGTCCCGGTCGGCCCGGACGCTGCCTGCTAGGGCCGGGCGCCGCCCGGTAGGCCGGTGCGGCGTTGCGGGGTCTGCGAGCGGATCTCGACGCCGATCACCTTGCCCGCCCCGACCTCGGCGATGGCGTCGCGCATGATCTCCGCCTTCAGCCGCGCCTCGTCGAGGTGAACGCCGTCCTCCGGCGGGTTGAAGGGCGTGCGCGTCCCCGCCCGCACCAACGCGTCGCGGAGGAAAGGCTCGTGCTCCGGGAGCTTGGAGGCGTCCATGCCCTTGGCCAGGATCAGCCGCACGTCGACGAAGACGTAATTCACCAGCCGCCCGTGGACGATTGCAGGAAGGCCGACGGGCTGCAGGTCGGTGTAGGTCTGAGCCGGCTTGCCAGAGGGCTCCGGCGCCGCATAGGCCGCGCCCGGCAGCGCAAGGACTGAGATGCAGAGGAGAGCCAGGCGACGCATCCGCTGTTCCTGCCGTCCAAACCGTCTACGTGCAAGGCGGGCTTTGTGGCGCGCCTCGCCCCCCGGATTGCTGACCGCCGCATCCCTCTTTCCGGCTGCGGCGGTCCTTGGCCTTAGAAGGTGTACTTGATGCCCGCCGTGGTGGTCTGGACGTGGCTCTTCATCTGGAATGAGCTGTTGTTTTCGAGGCCCACCGCGTCCTGGCGGTAGTCAGGCGTGCCCATGTAACGGTAGCCGAGGTCGATAGAGATCGGCGTGCCGGTCTTGATCTCCAGCCCCGCCTTGGCCTGCCAGAGCAGGCCGGACTGGCCGTCGTCCAGGAAGGTGGTCCCGTTGAAGCCCGTCTTGTACGAGGTCTCGCCATAGCCCGCGCCGGCGGCCACGTAAGGCACAATCGCGAAGCTGCGGGTCAGGTGGTAGTCGTAGGGCAGCGAGAAGCGCAGGTTGGCTAGGCCGCCGTAGGTCTGGCTGTGGCCGGTATTGTGCTGGAAGAACTCGGTCTCGGTAGTGTAGCGGTTCTTGAAGTAAACGCCCTCGAGTTCGACCGCGAAGCCGGGCGCAAGCCTGTGGCCGAAGATCGCGCCCCCGAAATAGCCGGCCTGGAAGTGGCCCGAGCCGTTGTTGGACCCGACGCCCTGAGCGCTGTTGTATTCGGTGGTGGCGCCCTGGAACGGCAAACCGGCCTCCAGCTCCACATAGCCGCCGCGCAGGTAAGTCTGCGGGTCGGTGAGGGAGCCCATGCCCTGCGCGGCGGCGGGCAAAGCGATCGCGCACGCGGCGAGCGCGCTGAAACCTAACAATTTCACGGTGATTCCCTTCTCAACAGGTCTGATCGAGCCGGCGCACGCTCAAGATGTAGTCCACACGTCGGTGACACGACCAGAATTACAAACCGCAGCTATCCCGCTCCCGGAGGTCAGAAAGTGGCGCACATGCTGCCTTTGTAGCAATAATCACTGAAGCCGTAACCCGAAGGATGAAACGTGTCCTTACTGCCACAGGAAGATGTCCATACATATGGCCAAAATGGCTCTCATTGAGCCATGAATACGGCGAGACGACTTGAGGACTAGTAGGTGCATGTGGCGGGTCGTCCAGAGGTCTGATGGCGACACGGCGTGACCGTTTGGCCTGTTTCAGGCGGGCGTGCGACGCCGCTTCAAGCCCGCTTGGCAGGCCTTACGCCTTTCCAGGCACCGCTTGCAGAGGACTCCCAGGTAGACGAAGTGTGCAGGTTATCCCTCACGTCGCCGTGCTGGGGCGCGAGCTTGCTCGCATCCCATAGCACGCCGAAGGATACTCTGATCGCGTATTGGAACTCAGGCGGGAACCGTCTAGCCCCTCCCCGCCTCAGGCGTTCAGGACGCCCTTGTCGGCCATCATGGTCTTCAGCTCCCCGGCCTGGAACATCTCGCGTACGATGTCCGACCCGCCGACGAACTCGCCCTTCACATAGAGCTGCGGGATAGTTGGCCAATCGCTGAAGCTCTTGACGCCCTGGCGCAGCCCCTCGTCCTGGAGCACATCGACGCCGACGAAGTCCACGCCCAGATGGTCGAGGATCTGCACGACCAGGGAGGAGAAGCCGCACTTGGGCTGGTCCGGCACGCCCTTCATGAACAGCACCACCGGATTCTCGGCGATGGTCTTGGAGATGAAGGCGTCCACCGCGGGTGCGGGCTCGGCGGTCTGGTGCAGGATGTCGGTCATGACGGCCAAAGCCTCCTCGGGGCGAGCGACGACCCCAGAGCTAGGCCGAGCGGCGTTACATATCAAGCCGCCGCGGGCGTGGCCGCAAGGTTCAAGCGACGCTTTGGCGGGCGGTGGCGGCGAAGCGGGCGATCTCGATCTGGGCCGCGACGCCAGCCGGCAGCTCCCGCTCCACCGCTTCCGCCAGGCTCTCCAGGGCCGCCGCCGTGTCGGGCTCCACGATCACGCTGGCCAGGCCCGGTTCGGTCAGGGCATAGCCTAAGGTGATCTGCGGCCCGGTCCAGCCCCGGGTCTGGTCCAGGAAGGCGTAGGCCTCCGGGCTCGCCATCTGCGGGCGGCGGATCAGCCGCGCCAGGCCTCGGACCACCGGCGAGGCCGGCGGCGGCTCGGCGGGGTCGATGTGAGGGCCGTAGCCCAGCACGGTCATGCCCCGGTCGGCGGCCTGCTTCAGCAGGTTCCGCTCCGGCCAGCCGGCGCAGATGTTGTAGCGGATCGCCAGCACGTCGAAGTCGAGCTGCGGCAGGTACTCGTCGGTGACCAGGGCGTCGCCCGCGAGCGCAAGGCGGGTGGTCAGCCGCGCTTGGCGCACGGCGTCCAGCTCCGCCAGCTCGCCGCGCGTCAGCGTGCCGGGCGCGGGCTGGTCGAGCATCACCGCGTCCAGGTAGGCGGCGCCGCTGGCGGCCAGGGCGGTGCGGACCTGGCGCTCGAAGGGCGGCCCGTCCAGGTCCAGGCGCAGCATTAGGATGAGCACCCGCCGCCCGACCAGGCCGATGGCCTGTCGCAGCGCCTCCCCCGCGCCGACGTCGCCCGCCGCGAAGCTGAAGCTGTTGATCCCGCACTCCAGCGCGGTGCAGACCAGCGGGTAGGCGTCCGTCCGGCCCGCGCGCAGGGACAGGGTGATGGCCGAGCTTGACAGACCGGTGGCGGTGTAGGGCCGGTAGCGCATGGCCGTCAGCCTTCCCGCGCCGCCGTTTCAAGGGCCAGGGCGTGCAGTTCGCCCCCCATCCGGCCTTCGAGCGCCTGATAGACCAGCTTATGCTGCCTCACCCGGGACAAGTCCTTAAAGGCGTCACTGACAATGCGGGCGCGGTAGTGGTCGCCGTCTCCGGCCAGATCGTCGATCCGGATGTCGGCGTCGGGGAAGGCCGCGCGCAGGCTGGCGTCCAGGTCTGACACCGACATCGGCATGGTCCACCCCCGCAGGCGCCGCGGACGGCGCAGTCCGACCGTAGTCTAGCGGTCGAGCTTGACCGAGCCGTTAATGGTGAAGCGGCGTAAACGCACCTATATCGGAGCCGTTATAAAAGACGAGGAGCCGAGATGACGCCCGACGGGACCCAAGCGCCGCAGACCGTCCACCGTTCCGCCTCGGGCTTCGACCTGACGCCGCCCTCGCCCGACGAGCGGCGGGCGCTGGAGGCGACGCTGACGGGCGATGAGAAGCGCGTGCTGCTGAACCACGGCACCGAGGCGCCCTTCTGCGGCGGCCTGCTGAACAACAAGAAGGCTGGCGCCTACTGCTGCCGCCTCTGCGGCCTGCCGCTGTTCCGCGCTCAGGCCAAGTTCGAGAGCGGCACGGGCTGGCCCTCCTTCACCACGCCCTATGACGAGGCGCACGTGCACGCCATCGTCGACCGCAGCTACGGCATGACCCGTACCGAGACCCGCTGCGCGCGCTGCGACAGCCACCAGGGCCACGTCTTCCCCGACGGGCCCAGGCCCGCGGGTCTGCGCTACTGCATCAACTCCGTCTCCCTGCAGTTCGTAGCCGAGGACGAGCCCTTTCCCGATCCCATGCATCGGGGCGAAGCCGGTTTGGAGGCCGAGACGGGCAGCTAGGCCTCTGGGGCGGCGCGGTCGGCCTAGCGCCGCCAGACGGCTTCCACCGCCGCCCTCAGATCGCCCCTCACGCCGCGGCGGACCAGCGACAGACCCTGCAGCGCCAGACGCGGACCGCCCAGCAGCCGCGAGCGCCAGGCATAGCCCAGCCGGTAGATCGACTGATCGGTGCGCATCTCGCCGTCCTGCACATAGGTGGCCAGCACGCCGACAGGGACGGTCGCTTCGCCGTCGGCGCCCGCCCCTGACTTGCGGGCCCGGGCCACATCGGCGCGCAGGCCCGAGGCGATCCAGTCCAGGTCGATCTGTGGCTTGGCGGCGCTGACCTCCATGGCGTGGTCCAGCACCGCGCGCGGGAACAGATAGCGCTCGCTCTGGATCGCCTGGGCGGGATCGACAGACTGGAGGCTGAGCCGGGCGCCGTCCGCCTCCATCTGGGAACTCACCACCAGGGCGTAGCGGGCGCTGGCGGCGTGGTCGGCCGCCGCTTCGCGCCGGGCGTCCTGCACACGCTCGCGATGGGAGTCCCAGAAGTTAAGGCCGGCGATGACCAGGGCCAGCACCCCCACCAGCTCGCTGATGGTGAGCCAGAGGCGAAAGCGCCTCTTCCTGGCGGCGGACGTGTCGGTCATGGCGCCAGGGCATGCGTCAAGGCTGCCCCTACCGTCAAGCCGACGGCCGCGCGGGCGGCTTCAGAGGCCGATGGCCGTCGGCTGGATGATCTCGATCCAGTAGCCGTCGGGGTCCTTGATGAAGGCGATCTCCTTCATGCCGCCCTCGCCCAGCCGCTTCTGGAACGGCACCCGCAGCGCCTCGAAGCGGGCGCAGGCGGCGCGCACGTCCGGCGTGGAGACGCACAGGTGCCCGAAGCCGCGGGGCTCGCTGTTGCCGTCGTGATAGGCGAAGGTCGAATCGTCCTCGGTCCCATGATTGTGCGTCAGCTCCAGCACGCCCTTCAGCGTGGCGAGCCAAGCCCGCAGTTCGGCCGGGTCCTCAGGCGCGCGAGCCGCAGCTTCAGGGTCCAGGATCAGGAAGTAGAGGCTGAACTTGCCGTGGGGCATATGCGCCTCCCTAACCAGGGAGAAGCCCAGCACGCGGGTGTAGAAATCGAGGCTCCGCCGGATATCCTTCACCCGCAGCATGGTGTGGTTGAAGACGAAGCCGGAGGTTTGGGCGCCCGAGGTCGCGGTGTCTGTCATCAAGAGAGGTCCTTCAGAAAGCTGGTGGGTCACAGGCCGATGGCGGCGCGGACCCTGGCGGCGATGTCGGCGAAGACCTTGCCGCTTGCGCCATGCGGCTCGGCGTCGACGAGCGGGCGCCCGGCGTCGCAGGCCTTGCGCAGGGCGATGTCGATGGGGACCTCGCCCAGGAACGGCGCGTCGAGTTCAGCCGCCACCGCTTGGGCGCCGCCACGGCCAAAGATCGGGATCGGCTCGCCGGTGGAGGGATCGGCGAAGTAGGCCATGTTCTCCACCACGCCCAGAAGGGGTACGCCGGTCTTGCGGAACATGCCGGCGCCGCGGCGCACGTCGATCAGGGCGACCTCCTGGGGCGTGGAGACGATCACTGCGCCGTCGACGCGCACCTTCTGGGCCAGGGTCAGCTGGATGTCGCCGGTGCCGGGCGGCATGTCGATCACCAGGACGTCGAGCTCGTCGCCCTGCGATCCCCAGACCACGTCGGTGATAAACTGGGTGATGGCGGAGGAGGCCATGGGTCCCCGCCAGATCATCGGCGAGCCTTCGTCCACGATGAAGCCGATAGAGACGGTCTTCAGCCCGAAGGCCTCCAGCGGGATCAGCTTCTTGTCGGCGTTCACCCGGGGTTCGCCCGCCAGCCCCAGCATGCGCGGCACCGACGGCCCGTATATGTCGGCGTCCATCAGCCCGACCTTCAGCCCGCGGCGGGTCAGGGCGACGGCGAGATTCACGGCCACGGTGGACTTGCCCACGCCGCCCTTGCCGGACGCCACCGCCACCACCTTGCGCACGAAGGGGATG
>CAXUEN010000140.1:0-6405 GCA_964249945.1 uncultured Caulobacteraceae bacterium
AGAATGACGCATCACTCTAAGTTTGATGTGCTTGTTGCTGCTGCGGCTGCAGCCGGCCAGCGCCATGCAGGCGACCAGCATCGCCGCTCCGGCCCGCCGGGCCGCCCTGTTCCTGTCCATCCTTGAGCCCCCGTCTACACCCCAGGTCGGCCTGACCCGACAGAAAACCTTAGCGCGAAGTCCGGGTTCCTGTCTTGTGCTTTCGCGACGCCTGTGGGAGGCGCTAGACTCTTGGACTAGGGGAGCGAGAGCTTGAGCGGCCAGCGCGTCCTGCTCATCGTCGGCGGCGGGGTGGCGGCGTTCAAGGCGTTGGAGCTGGCGCGGCTGCTGAGGCGACGCGGGGTCGCGGTGCGCCCGCTGCTGACCCGGGCCGGCGCCCAGTTCGTCACCCCCCTGTCGCTCTCGGCGCTCTGCGAGGACAAGGTCTACGCCGACCTGTGGTCGCTGACCGACGAGGCGGAGATGGGGCACATCGAGCTCAGCCGTTCGGCCGACCTCGTGGTGGTCGCGCCGGCCACCGCCGACCTGATGGCCAAGGCGGCCAACGGGCTGGCGGACGACCTCGCCTCCACTACGCTCCTGGCCACCGACAAGCCCGTGCTGATGGCGCCCGCCATGAACGTGCGCATGTGGAGCCACCCCGCCACGGTGCGCAACCTGGCGCGGCTGAGGGCCGCCGGCGTCCGTTTCGTGGGCCCGGCCGAGGGCGCCATGGCCTGCGGCGAGTTCGGGGAGGGGCGGCTGGCGGAGCCCGAAGCCATCGCAGACGCGGTGATGGGCCTGCTGGGCGAAGGCGTGGACCCGACGCCGCACGTCCTGCAGGGACGCCCCCTCGAGGGAAGGCGCGTGCTGGTCACCGCCGGGCCGACGCGGGAAGCCATCGACCCCGTCCGTTACCTGACCAACCATTCCAGCGGCAAGCAGGGCTACGCCATCGCTGACGCCCTCGCCCGGCTGGGAGCCGAAGTCACCCTCGTCTCCGGGCCGACCGCCCTGGCTGCGCCCGCAGGCGTGCGGCGGGTGGACGTGCAGAGCGCGCGCGACATGCAGGCGGCCTGCGAGGCCGCCCTGCCGGTGGACGCCACCGTGCTCGTGGCCGCGGTCGCCGACTGGCGGCCCGAACAGGTTGCGGGCGCTAAGCTGAAGAAGGCGCAGGCAGCCGCGCCCGAGCCGATCCGCCTGGTGGAGAACCCCGACATCCTGGCCGGCCTCTCGGCGCCCGGTCCGCACCGTCCGCGCCTGGTGGTCGGTTTCGCGGCGGAGACCGACGAGGTCGAGGCCAACGCCCGCGCCAAGCTGGCGCGTAAGGGCTGCGACTGGCTGCTGGCCAACGACGTCTCGCGGCCCGGCGTGTTCGGGGGCGAGGACAACGCCGTCATGCTCGTGACCCGGGAAGGGAGCGAGGCCTGGCCGGAGGCGTCGAAGGCCGCAGTCGCCGAGCGCCTGGCGGCGCGGATCGCTGAGGCCCTGGCATGAAGGTTACCGTCGAGGTGCTGGCTCTGCCCCACCACGTGGGACTGGAGCTGCCGTCCTACGCCAGCGCCGGCGCGGCGGGCATGGATCTGCGCGCCGCGGTTCCGGCCGACGCGCCCCTGACCCTGTCGCCTGGCGGCCGGGCGCTCGTGCCCACTGGCCTGAAGATCGCGGTGCCCGAGGGCTTCGAGGCCCAGGTGCGGCCTCGCTCGGGGCTGGCGCTGAAGCATGGGGTCACCTGCCTGAACTCGCCGGGCACGGTGGACAGCGACTACCGCGGCGAGGTGGGCGTGATCCTGGCCAACCTCGGTCAGGCGCCCTTCGTGGTGAACCGCGGCGACCGCGTTGCCCAGCTGGTCGTGGCCAGCCACGCCCGGGTGGAATGGCGTATGGTGGAGGTCCACGGCGCGACCGACCGAGGCGAGGGTGGGTTCGGTTCGACCGGGCATGGCGAGCGGATCAATTCGCATGGCCAGCCGTGAACAAAACAGGTATATAGCCGGTATGGCCTTCGACGCGCCGTTGGACTCCGCCCGCGAGGTGCTTCGCCGCACCTTCGGCCACCCGGACTTCCGCGGCCTGCAGGGGCAGGTGGTGGGCGAGGTGCTGGCCGGCCGGAGCGCCCTGGCCGTGCTGCCGACCGGTGGCGGCAAGAGCCTGTGCTACCAAATCCCCGCCCTGGTGAGGCCGGGTCTCGGGCTGGTGGTGTCGCCGCTGATCGCGCTGATGGCCGACCAGGTGGCGGGGCTGCAGCAGCTGGGGGTGGCCGCCGCGCGGCTGGACTCCAACGCCACCTCCGACGAACGCACCGCCACCTGGCGGCGGATCGGGGAGGGGACGCTCGATCTGCTCTACGTCTCGCCGGAGGGGCTGATGGCCGGCGCCATGCTGGAGCGGCTGTCCAGCCGGCCTCTGGCGCTGGTGGCCATCGACGAGGCTCACTGTGTCAGCCAGTGGGGCCATGACTTCCGCCCCGAGTACCGCAGCCTCGGTCGGCTGGCCGAGGTCTTCCCCCAGGTCCCGCGCCTGGCGGTCACCGCCACCGCCGACGCCCGCACGCGCGAGGACATCCGCGCCGAGCTGCGCCTTCGCGACGCCGCGGAGTTCGTGGACAGCTTCGCCCGCCCCGAGCTGCAGCTGCAGGCCGAGCGCAAGTCCGGTGGCGCCCACGCCCGGGTGCAGCAGCTGGTGGAGGCGCGCCGCGATCGCGCCGGAGTGGTCTACGCCGGATCCCGCAAGGCGACCGAGGAGCTGGCCGACCGGCTGGCAAGCGTGGGCGTTCCGGCGCTGGCCTACCACGCCGGCCTGGACAAGCGTGTGCGGGAAGACCGGCTGAAGCGCTTCCTGGACGAGGACGGGGCGGTGATGGTGGCGACCATCGCGTTCGGCATGGGCATCGACAAGCCCGACGTCCGCTACGTCATCCACGCCGACCCGCCGGCCTCGGTGGAGGCCTACTGGCAGGAGGTGGGGCGCGCGGGGCGCGACGGCCAACCGGCGGAGGGGATCACGCTGTACGGCGCCTCGGACCTCGCCTGGGCGCTGCGGCGCATCGACGAGCGCGAGGTCGCCCCCGAGGTGAAGTCGGCGCAGGTGAGGAAGGCCCGCCAGCTTTACGCCATGCTGGACGGGCTGAACTGCCGCGCCGTCGCGGTGCGCCGCTATTTCGGCGAGGAGGTCGTGGAGCCCTGCGGCCAGTGCGACCTGTGCATCTCGCCGCCGGAGGCGCACGACGCCACCAAGCCCGCCCAGATGGCGCTCTCGGCGGTGCACAGGCTCGGCGGCCGGTTCGGGCGCGGACGGGTGGTGGACCACCTGCTCGGCAAGACCCGGGACGTGCAGCCGTTCGAGGCGCAGCTCTCCACCTTTGGCGTGGGCGCCGACCGGACGGTTGCGGAGTGGCGGACCCTGCTCGACCAACTGCTGTTCGACGGGCTGCTGCGGGAGGATCCCAACGACGGCCGCCCCCTGGTGGCGCTGGGCGACCCGGCCGCGGTGCGCGAGGTCTATCGGGGCGAGCGCAAGGTGGAGGTGCGGGCGCCGGCGCCCCGGCGCGAGCGGGTGCGCCGCGACCGGCAGGACTACGAGCGTAACGGGCCGCTCGCGGCGGAGTCGCCGCAGACCAGCGGCCTGTTCGAGGCGTTGCGGGCCTGGCGCAAGGGCCAGGCGCAGGCCCAGTCGGTGCCCCCCTACGTCATCTTCCACGACAAGACGCTGCTGGAGATCGCCCAGATCCGGCCGTCCGACCTGGCGCGGCTCGGCGCGGTCAACGGCGTCGGCCAGGGCAAGCTCGACCGCTATGGCGCGGCGGTGCTGGAGGTGGTGCGGGGCGCGGCGGCGTGAGCGGAGACGCCCTGCACGGCTTCTTCGTCACCGAGGTCTACCAAGCCGACCTCTCCCGCCGCCGCGGGTTCGAGGCCTTCAACGCCGAGCTGGAGCGGGCCTGCCTCAGCCTGGCGATGGAGGATCGGGCCGGGCAGGCTTGGTGCAAGGCGCAGGGCTACGGCGGCTACACCTCCTACGCGTCGCTGGACGACCTGCCCAGGCGGATGCCGGAATTCGTGGAGCTGAAGAAGAAGCTCGACCGGGAGGCGGACATCTTCGCCGCCCAGCTGACCTACGACCTCGGCGGCAAGCGGCTGAAGCTGGACAGCCTATGGGTCAACGTCCTGAAGCCCGGCGCCGGCCACAGCGGCCACCTGCACCCCCACAGCGTGCTCTCGGGGACCTACTATGTGCGCACCCCGGCCGGCGCCAGCGCCCTGAAGCTGGAGGACCCCCGCCTGCCCATGACCATGGCCGCGCCGCCGCGCCTGCCTGATGCGCCCGCGCACCAGCGCCCCTTCGTCTATCTGCAGCCGGAGGCGGGCACGGTCTTGATGTGGGAGAGCTGGCTCCGCCACGAGGTGCCCCCCAACAAGGCCAGGCGCGAGCGGATCAGCGTCAGCTTTAACTACGCTTGGCGGTAGTCTCCCTCTCCTGAAGGGAAAGGGGTCTGGCCCGGGTCTTTTCGCCCTCGTCCAGCAGGGCGCGGGCGAGGTGATGGTGGTCGACCACACAGGAGCGGCCCTTGCGTCCGAGCGCGGTAGGCGAGGCGCGGCCGCCCAGGATTTTCAGCCGCTTGGCCGCCGTCTTGTGCAGCCCCACCGTCATCTGGGTGGAGCGCAGCTCGGTAGATCAAGGCGCGTGGCCCGCTCAGCTCTCGGGGCGGACGCGGTCAGGTGGGGAGCCGTCGCCATGCGGTGTCAGCCGCATCTCCGTTCCGCCCTCATCCGACTCGTCGGCCAGGCTCTTTGCGAGTTCCAGCAGACGCTTGCGGACCTGCTTGCTCGATATCCGCGACAGCGATCCGACGAAGGTGCACTCTTCGGGGGTGAGTGGAAGGTCATGGACGAAGGCTGCGGCGTCCTCGGCGACGCCCGTGGCCTGGACGGGATTTGGCAGGCCCTCGAAGAAGTAGGCGATGTGGGCCTGCAGCGCGCTGGCGATCTGGTAGAGCTTGGAGCAGCTGATGCGGTTGGCGCCGCGCTCGTACTTCTGCACCTGCTGGAAGGTCAGGCCCAGCTTGTCGGCCAGCTGCTCCTGGCTGACGCCGAGCGCGCGCCGGCGGCGGTGCACACGGTCGCCTACATGCACGTCGATGGGGTTCGGAGACCGGTCGTCGCTCGACTCATCCATACGTTGTTGAAACCGCGTCGAAACAGGCCTGTCAACGCCGAGGCGGAGGTTTCGATCGCGACTTCCTAGATGTCGCCACCCCAATTACCGGCCCTCACCAACGAAAAGGCGAGTCCTATAAAAACAAACACGTAAAACGGTAGTTCATGCCACCTCGAATACTGGGTTGCGGGCAGGCGGCCGGGGAGGAGTCCATCGATGATCCCTTGCCGGCCTAGGCCGAGACGCCCGTGGGCGTGGCGCGCACCATGGGCAGGCCCTCCTCGATGGCGCGGTAGCTGGCGAGGTTTAGATGCTGTAGAGGGCCGGTGGTGCGCCCGAACCAGGCGTCGTCGGAGATGTTGACGATCCAGCCGGGACGGCCGCCCCGTGATGAGGTGAAGCCCGGGAACAGCGCCTCGTAGCAGATCAGCGGTTGCATGCGCGGCAGGCCCGCGGGGGTCATGGGCGCAGGGACCGAGCCGGGCGTGAAGGCGACGCCGTTCTGCACCAGGCTGGTCAGGTGGATCAGCGAGAACAGCCAGGGGACGGGCAGGAACTCGCCGAACGGCACCAGGCGGTACTTGTCGTAGACGCCCATCGGCCGGAATCCGTCGTCGGTGCGCTTCACCACCAGCATGCTGTTGTAGTAGCGCGGGCGCCCCCCGGCGTCGTCGACGCGGTAGCCGCCGTCGAACAGCACCTGGCCGGGCTTCATGGCGTGGAACAGGGCCGCGGCCGGCCCGCTGTCCTCGGAGAAGAATTCCTCCAGGGAGTAGGGCATCGCGCCTTCCGGCCAGATCACCAAGTCCGGCCGCTTGGCGGCGGGCCAGGCCGTCAGGCGCATGAAGCGGTGCACCCGGGCGCGCAGGATGGCGTCCGTCCAGACCGGTTCTTCCGCCAGTCCGGGCTGCACCACGCGCAAGCGCAGCGACTGGTCGGGCGGCTCCGGCTGTCCGAGCCGGAGCGCGCCGAAGCCCCACAAGAAAGCCAGGGCGGCGCCAGCCAGGACCAGGCTGGTCGCTGCGGCCCGCGGACGATCGCGGTCGCTCAGCGTCAGCGGGGCCGCGCCGACAGCCACGGTGACAAAGGTCATGCCGTAGGCGCCGATCAGGCTCGCGGCCTGAGAGGGGGCGGAGCCCGCCCGCCAGCACTCCCCCGGCAGGTCCCAGGGGAAGCCGGTGAGCACGTGGCCGCGCAGCCACTCGAACAGCGACCACACCGCGGCGAACACCAGCACCCGGTGGCCGCCCCGCGGCGCGATCAGACGGTAGA
>CAXUEN010000141.1:0-6307 GCA_964249945.1 uncultured Caulobacteraceae bacterium
CCCTATGATCTGGGTCCCGGCATTCGCCGGGATGAGCGGTGGGCGTGTGGGCGAGCCCCTCGAACACTCAGTGCGCCACGTTGCGCCAGATGGCGCGGTAGGAGCCGTAGACCACCCCGGCCAGCACCAGCAGGTAGATCATCACCGCCAGGCCCGTCTGCTTGCGCTCCTCCTGCTTGGGATCGCCGGCCCAGGCCAGGAAGGTGGCCACGTCGTGGGCTTGCTGCTTGGTCGTGGAGGGGGCGCCGTCGTCGAAGGTGACGCGGCCCGGGACCAGCTGGAACGGCATGGAGATGAAGCCGCCCTTGGGCACCTGGTCCTTCGGCCCGGTCCAGAAGGAGGACAGGTCGCCCGGGAAGTAGGGGTTGTAGTACTTGCCGTCCGGCACGGTCAGGCCCTTGGGCGGGTCGTCGGGATAGCCGCTGAGCAGGTGGTAGATGTAGCTTGGGCCGCCTTCGCGCGCCTTGGCGATCACCGACAGGTCGGGCGGCAGGGCGCCGCCGTTGGCCGCCCGGGCCGCCGCCTCGTTAGGGAAGGGCGCCTTGAAGTGGTCGGCGGCCGTGGCGGGACGCTGGATGGCGTCGCCGGTGTCCTGGTCGATGTCGGGGACCTTGATGTCGGCCGCGATGGCCTTGGCGTAGGGGCTGTCGTTGGGATTGGGGTATTTGGGGCTGTAGAAGGGGCCGCCCGGCTGGGCCAGGTTGCGGTAGTACATCAGGTTCATCGAGTGGCAGCTCGAGCAGACCTCGGAATAGACCTTGAAGCCGCGCTGCAGCGCGGCCTGGTCGAACTTGCCGAGCGGACCCTCGAAGCTGAAGCCGGGGTCCGAGGGCTCCTCCACCTTGGTCAAGGCGGAAGCGGTCCCGGCGGAGAGCAGCAGGCCAGCGACGCCCGCCCCCAGCAGGGCGCCCCTGAGCGCTTTGCGCAGCATCAAGTTCAACCCTTCTTGGAGGCTTCGGCGGCCGCGCCGGCCGGCATGGCGATGCCATGGCCATGGGCGGAGAGGACGGGCGAGGAGATGGTCTCGGGCACCGGCCTGGCCTTCTCGAAGAAGCCCAGCAGCGGCAGGATCACCAGGAAATAGGCGTAGTAATAGATCGCGAGCGGCTGGGAGAAGGTGGTCACCGTCAAGCCGGTCGGGTCGCCATAGGCGTCATGGCCGGTGGCGATGACGATGTCGCTGGGCTCCTTGGAGCCGCACCAGCCAAGGATCAGGGTCACCGCGATGAAGAGCAGGAAGAAGGTCCGCGCCGCAGGCCGGTAGCGCATGGAGCGCACCTTCGACGTATCCAGCCAGGGCACCGCGAACAGCACAGCGATGGCCCCGAACATGGTCATCACCCCGAACAGCTTGTTCGGCACCGCCCGCAGCATGGCGTAGAAGGGCAGGAAGTACCACTCCGGCACGATGTGCGCCGGCGTCTGCAGCGGGTTGGCGGGGATGTAGTTGTCGGCGTGGGCGAGCGCATTCGGCGCGAAGAAGACGAACCAGGCGAACAGGATGGTGAAGCAGATCACCGCGAACCCGTCCTTCACCGTATAGTACGGGTGGAAGGGAACGGTGTCCTCCTTGGACTTCACCGCCACGCCGGTGGGGTTGTTGTTGCCCGGCACGTGCAGGGCCCAGATGTGCAGCCCCACCACGCCCGCGATCATGAAGGGCAGCAGGTAGTGGAGCGCGAAGAAGCGGTTCAGGGTCGCATTGTCCACCGCGAAGCCGCCCCAGAGCCAGGTGGTGATCATGGTGCCGAGGCCGGGGATCACGCTGTCGAGCGCGGAGAACAGGTTGGTGATCACTACCGCGCCGTAGAAGCTCATCTGGCCCCAGGGCAGCACGTAGCCCATGAAGGCGGTGGCCATCATCAAGAGGTAGATGACGCAGCCGAGCAGCCACAGCACCTCGCGGGGCGCCTTGTAGGAGCCGTAGTAGAGCCCCCGCGCGATGTGGATGTAGACCGCCAGGAAGAACATCGAGGCGCCGTTGGCGTGGATGTAGCGCAGCATCCAGCCGTAGTTCACGTCGCGCATGATGGCTTCGACGCTGTTGAACGCCAGGGCGGAATTGGGCACGTAGTGCATGGCCAGCACCACGCCGCTGAGGATCTGCACCCCCAGGCAGAAGGCCAGGATGCCCCCGAAGGTCCACCAGTAGTTCAGGTTCTTCGGCGTCGGGTAGTCGATGATGCTGTCATAGCCCAGCCGGATGATGGGCAGGCGCACGTCCAGCCAGCGCTCTATGCCGGTCTTCGGTTCGTAGGTGGAATGTCCGCTCATTGGTCTCGCTTTGGGGCTTTGCGTCCGACGCGCCTTGCGGCGATCAGCCGATCTTGACCTTGGTGGGCGTCAGGAACTCGTAGTCCGGCAGGAACAGGTTCAGCGGCGCCGGGCCGGCGCGAATGCGGCCGGCGGTGTCGTAGACCGAGCCGTGGCAGGGGCAGAGCCAGCCGCCGTAGGTCCCGCCGAGGTTCGGCACGCAACCCAGGTGGGTGCAGACCCCGATCAGCACAAGCCACTCCGCCTTGCCGGGCTTGTGGCGGCTAGCGTCGGTGGCGGGCTCGCGCATGGGGGCATGGTCGTCGGCTACGGCCTCGGCGATCTCCTTGGGCGTACGGTGGCGCACGAAGACCGGCTTGCCCCGCCACTTGATGGAGGCGGTGGAGCCTACCAGCACCTTGGACAGGTCGTACTCCACCGAGGCCAGGGCCAGGGTGTCGGCCGAGGGGTTCATCTGGTCGATGAAGGGCCACACGGTCGCCACCGCGCCCACCCCGACCGTCGCGAACGCCGCGATGTGGATGAAGTCGCGGCGACTGGCTTCGTCGCCCGGCTGGGCGCTGTGACCATGCTCTACGGTGGGATTGGCGTTGGCCGTTTCGACCACGTCAGCCTCATAAGATCAGCCAGGCGCAGAAATAGTCGCGCGTCCGGGGACCGATTAGAACGCAACTTGCTCCTTAGCAACCCGGTCCGCGGGCAAGCGGCGAGTCCCCGCAGCCATTGGTCCAAGCGTGGGAAAGGCTGTCGGGGCAACGAGTCGTTGGCGTGGACCCGGTCTGCGATGCATCCGCGCCCATCCGACGTCCGCGGTCGCCATGGGCGTCCTTCCGCGGTAGCGCCGTTACGGCTGGGGGGTCGACTTGGCGGTCGTGGCGCTCGGCTTGTAGTTGTTGACGCCGATCCCTTTGATCTGGTTGGCGGGGTGGGGCTCCTTGACCCCGGTCTCGCCTTCGCTCACCGGGCCGGCCGTCGCCAGGCAGGACAGTTGGAAGGCGCTGCGGTTCTTGTCGGTGAGGCCCTTGCGGTCGGCCTCCGCCGCGCACTGGCGGGTCCGGGTGGTGCGGTCCACGCCGCTCGGCTTGGTCACCGCCTGCGCCTCCTTCGAGGAGGCGGTGGGCGCGGTGGGCGTCTTGGCGGCGAGCGGGCCTTTCAGGCAGCTCTGGACGAAGGTGGCGCGGCCCGCGCCGGTCAGCCCTTGCGCCCCCGCCATCTGGGCGCATCGGCTGGCCGCGGCGTTCGGCTTGTGGACGCTCCGCTTGTGGGCGAGAGCGGACGAGCCGCCAAGAAGGAGCGACGCGGCCAGGGCCACGGACGCCAAGATGATGGATTTCGGTGCGACGGCGTTCGTGTTCATGCGGCCCTCCGGGGACGACTGGGGCGCAGGCGGCTCTGGCCGGCCATGCGGCTGACGCCTGTCGTTTTCATTTCAACGTCGAAATCTTGCGGCTGTTCCGCTGCGGCCAGGCATGGCCTCGCGCCCCTGGCCGCCCTCAGCTGAACGGGCGCCGGGCTTGGAGACCCGAGGGCGAGACGGAGCCATTGGACGTCGATCCGCGTTCCTGCATCCCGGTTGGCCGGCAGGGTGGGAGGCTCGGTATCCTTACGACCATCATCGTCGCCGTCGCGCTCACGGTCGCGCTGCTCGCGGTCGGCGGGCTGACGACCCACGTGGGCGCCTGGTACGCCGAGCTGCGCAAGCCGAGCTGGAACCCGCCCAACTGGCTGTTCGGTCCCGCCTGGACGGTGATCCTGGGGCTGGCCGCCTGGGCCGGGGTGCTGGCCTGGACGGCGGCCCCGGATGCGGCGGGACGCTGGCGGATCGGGGTGCTCTACGGTGTCAACATGGTGCTGCATGCGCTCTGGAGTCCCCTCTTCTTCACGTGGAAGCGGCCGGATTGGGCGCTGATCGAGGCGCCCCTGCTCTGGCTGTCGGTCCTGGCCCTGGTGGTGGGTCTGGCGCCCTTCTCCACCCTCGCGGCCTGGCTGCTGGCGCCCTACCTGCTGTGGGTGGCGTTCGCCGTGGTGCTGAACGTGGCGATCGTTCGCCTGAACGCCCCCTTCGGACGGAGCGCGGCGGCGGACGCCTGAGCGCCGCCGCCGCGGTCAGCCTACTGGCTGTAAGCGTAGCCGTGGATCACCGCCCAGGCGTGCCAGTCGTCCACCACCGTGCCGGTGAGCAGGATGCCGAGGCCGCCGGTGAGCGGCGTCAGCACCGCAAACCACCAGGCCCAGCGGTGGATCGACTCGGCGGTGGCGTTGAAGCCCATGGTCCAGCGCCAGAACAGGGCGCCCCGCTCGAACGCCGTGCCGCGGTCGGTGATCTGCTCCAGCTCCCGGTCGCCGCCATAGCGGCTGATGGCCAGCACGGTCGCCCCGTGCATGGCGAACAGCAGGGTCGAGCCGTAGAGGAACACGATCGCCAGGCAGTGGAACGGGTCGTAGAACAGGTTGCCGTAGCGGATCGAGAAGGCGCCCACCCAGTCCAGGTGCGGGAAGATGCCGAAGGGCACCGCCTCGCTCCAGCTGCCCATCAGGATGGGCCGGATGAAGCCCAGCACCAGATAGAGCCAGATGGCCGCCGCGAACGCCCAGGAGACGTGGGTGCCCATGCCGAGCGCCTTGGCCCGGCGATAGGTGCGCGTCCACCACAGCAGCACCGAGGTGGTCAGGAAGAAGCCGGCGATCAGCCACCAGCCGCCTTCCTGCAGGGGGGGCAGGATCTTCAGCCCGTACTCCGGTCCGGGCGGCTGCAGGGAGAGCCAGGCGAGCTGGCGCACGAACTGCACCGGGTCCCAGTTCACCGAGGCCCACATGTTCAGCCCGATGATCTCGAACGCGATGAAGCCGCAGAACAGCGACGCCACGCCGGTGAAGCCGAGGTGGATGGGCCCGAGCTGGGCGTTTCCGATCCAGCCCAGCAGCCGGTTGAAGGTGACGTCGCGCCCGCGGGGCAGGTCGGCCCGGGGTAGCGCCACGCCCATCTCGGGCGCGCCGCGGACCTGGACCTGGGTGAAGATGTTCTGATAGCCGGCCATGATTTCCGCCCCCCTCTCACTGCGACCAGATCGGCAGGTTACGCCACCAGTTCCACCACTCCGGCCAGCCCTGCGACCAGACCGGCCCTGAGATGACGATGCAGATGGCGCTCCACACCCCGGCGGACAGCGCCAGGAACAGGCCCACGCGGTGGATGCCCAGCGTGCCGACCGAATAGCCCATCACGTCGCGAAAGAAGGTGTCCTCATGCTCGGGCGTCTTCACCGTCTCGCCCTTGGCCGGGTTGGCGGCCGAAAGGATCAGGGCGCCGTGCAGCGACAGGGCCAGCGTCGTGGCGAAGAAGAACGACACCGCGAGCATATGGGCGGGATTGTAGTGGAAGTTCAGGTACTTGTAGCCGGTGTTCGACACCCACTCCAGGTGGCTGAAGATGCCGTAGGGAAAGGCGTTGCCCCAGGCGCCCAGCAGCACGGGGCGGATCACCTGCAAGGTGAAATAGGCGAAGATGGCGACGCCGAAGGCGAAGGGGACGTGCAGCCCGATGCCGAGCTTGCGCGAGATCTCCACCTCCCGCAGCGCCCAGGAACAGAAGGCGCCCAGCGCGCAGACGGTGATCGCCTGCCACAGGCCGCCGGCGTTGAAGGGCGCCAGTGCGAGCCCGTAAGAGATGTCGGGCGGCGAGATGTTGATGCGCCAGATGTTCCAGGTCGGGCCCATGGCCGCGCCGTAGACGATCAGGGCCGTGCCCAGGATCGAGAAGAAGGCCGACGTCACGCCGAAGAAGCCCACATAGAAGGGGCCGACCCAGAAGTCGAACAGGTCGCCGCCGATCAGCGTACCTCCCCGCACCCGGTACTTCCGCTCGAAGCTCAGCAACGCCATCGTGGGGCCTCCCGCCCGCTGCGCGTTCCACCGCGCGTGATCTGTCCAGTGGGTCGGCGGACGTCCCCGGGGTCTCCGGGTGCGTCCGCCGCCCTAGGTGTCAGCTCTGCCGGACCTGATCGCTCGGGGTCAGTTGAGCCGCGGCCGCCGG
>CAXUEN010000142.1:0-6272 GCA_964249945.1 uncultured Caulobacteraceae bacterium
GCGCAGGACGGCGCTCCGCCCGTCACACTGGTGAAAGCCTGGACCGCCGCCCGCGACCGCCTGCGCGAGGCCCAGGTGGACAGCCCAGTGATCGACGCCCGCCTGCTGGTGGAGGCCGCCGTCGGCGTCACCCGCACCGAGCTGATCACTGATCCGTACCGCCCGCTGAGCGAGGACCAGGCCGCCACGCTGGACGCCTATGTCGAACGCCGCAGCCGCCGCGAGCCGGTGAGCCATATCCTGGGCCGCAAGGGCTTCTGGAAGATCATGGTGCAGGTGGACGCCCGCGTGCTCACCCCGCGCCCCGAGACCGAGGTGATCGTCGACCATGCGCTGCGCGCCTTTTCCGAGGGCGAGCGGTTCAGCGTGCTGGACCTGGGCGTCGGCTCCGGCGCCTTGCTGCTGGCCATCCTGGCCGAGCGGCCGGCGGCGCGCGGCCTGGGCGTGGACCTGTCGGAGGACGCTCTGGCGGTGGCGCGGGAGAACGCCGCCAACCTGGGGCTGGCCGGCCGCACCGCCCTGCTCCGCGGAGACTGGACGGCGGGGCTGGAGGAGGGCGGGTTCGACCTGGTCGTGGCCAACCCGCCCTATGTCCGGACCGAAGAGCTGGCCGCCCTCGATCCCGAGGTGCGCGACCACGAGCCCCGCCTGGCGCTGGACGGGGGCGAGGACGGCCTGCGCGACTACCGCGTACTGGGGCCGGAGATCCTGCGGGTGCTGAAGCCCGGCGGCCTGTTCCTGGTGGAGATCGGCGACGACCAGGGGGCCGAGGTCAGCGCCCTGTTCCACGACGCCGGCGCGCAAGGGTTGGGGGTGCTCAAGGACCTCTGTGACAAGGAGCGCGTGGTGACAGGCCGCAAGAAAGCCCTTGGAAACCTCTAGGTGAGACGCTAAGTCTCCAACCGTTCCAGCTCAACTTGTCGGAGCGTGCGGGCGACGGGCCCGCGAACGCCACCGACGATGCAGCGCGGCGCCAGCCCGCCAGGGTCGCTCGATGCGGCCAGGCGAACCGCCGGAAGCGCTCAGAGCTGGTCGGCAGCCCTTAGCCCAGTGCGCGATCGTCTCGCGCCGCACACGGTCAGCACACGATGAGAGACTTCAAGAACATGAAGCGCCAGCGCGGCCGCAACCGCAGCGGCGGCATGGGCGGCGGCGGCAACAACGGCGGCGGCGGCAAGCTGCAGCAGAACGCCAACCGCGCCTTCGATTCCAACGGGCCGGACAACGTCAAGATCCGCGGCCACGCTCAGCACGTGTTCGAGAAGTATCAGCAGCTGGCCCGCGACGCCTTCTCCTCCGGCGACCGGGTGGTGGCGGAGAACTACCTCCAGCACGCCGATCACTATTTCCGGGTGCTCCGCACCCTGCAACCCCAGCGTTCACCCTCGGAAATCCTGGGCCGCGACTCCCTGGCCTCGGGCCTCGACATCGACTTCGAGGAGGAATTCGACCAAGCCGAGGAGCAGGCCGAGGCCGCCGCCGAGGCGGGCCAGGAGATGAACGGCGGCGACGCCGGCCAGCGCCAGGAGCCCCGCGACGGCCAGCGCTACGACCGTGAAGGCCGGCGCGACGGCTACGAGGCGCGCGACGGCCGCCAGGACCGCTTCGAGCCGCGCCGGGACGACGGCCAGTCCCGCGACCCAGGCCAAGCTCAGGGGCAAGGGCAGTATCGTGACCAGGGGCCGTATCGCGAGCAAGGCCAGTCGCGGGATCAAGCCCAGTATCGCGAGTCGGGCCAAGCCCGGGATCAAGGCCAGTATCGCGATCAGGGCCAGTCCCGCGACCGCCAGGACGGCCAGGGCCAGTCCCGCGACCGCCAGCAGGCGCCGCGCGATCGGCCTGAGGCGCGCGACGGCCAGGACGGCCGCCAGGACCGCGGCGACCGTTTTGAAGGCCGTCGGGACAACCGCCGCTTCGAGGGACGGCGGGAGGATCGCCCGTTCAACCGGGAGGCCAGCCGCGATGGCCGGCCGGACGAGCGTCGCCCCGTCGAAATTGCCGCGACGGCCGACCCGCCGCCGGTGACGACGCGCGAGGTTTCAGCCCAGCCCTTCCCAGTCTCGGCCCCCGAGGCGGAGGCGTCGCCGGTCCTGCGCTCGCAGGATGGCGGGATGAGCGAGGCTCCGGCCTTCCTGCAGCCCGCCGGCGACGACGCGGAGGCGCGCAAGCCCCGCGCCCGACGTCGTCGCGCCCCGCGCAGCTTTGAGGCCCCCGTGGACGGCGAAGCGCCCGTGGCCGAGGCTGAGGACGCCTGAGGGGCTGATCACGCCGACGTAGGAGCCACCCGCTCATCCCTGCGTTCGCCGGGTTGGAGGGTCTGATCGGGTCGGCGGAGTGCGCGCTCACGCCCGCCGGAACGCTCCTCACCTCGGCGTCGCGCCCAGCTCCAGCTTCGTGGCCTCCGCCTTCCGCCCGATCGCCTCAAGGTCGGCCGGCGTCAGTCGGTCGACGGCGGCATAGGGGATGCCCATGCGCGGGTTCGCGCCGAGCCTGTCGCGGTTTCGGATCAGGAAGTCCCAGTAGAGGGCGTTGAACGGGCAGGCGTTCTCGCCCAGCCGGTCTTTCACGTCGTAGGCGCATCGCCCGCAATAGTCCGACATCCGGTTGATGTAGGCCCCTGAGCCCGCATAGGGCTTGGAACTCATCACGCCCCCGTCGGCGAAGGTGGCCATGCCGTGGGTATTGGGCAGCTCGACCCACTCGTAGGCGTCGGCATAGACGACCATGTACCAGTCGTTGATCTCGTCGGGATGCACCCCCAGCAGCATGGCCAAGTTGCCGGTCACCATCAGCCGCTGGATGTGGTGGGCGTAGGCGTGGTCCCGCGTCAGCGCCACCACGTCGGCCACGCAGGCCATCTTCGTCTCGGCCGACCAGTAGATCCAGGGGAGCCGGCGGTCGGCGCCCAGTGCGTTGGTCGCCTTGTAGTCGGGTCCCTGCAGCCAGTAGATCCCGCGCACGTACTCGCGCCAGCCCAAGATCTGGCGCACGAACCCCTCCACCGCGTTCAGGGGCGCACGCCCCGCCCGGTACTCGGCCTCCGCCCGGCGGCAGGCGTCCAGGGGATCGATCAGGCCGAGGTTCATGCCGGCGGAGATGTGGGCGTGCCACATCCAGGGCTGGCCCGTCTTCATGAAGTCCTGCCAGTCGCCGAATTCCGGCAGGTGGCGGGTGATGAAGTGGTCCAGCGCCTCTTCCGCTTCCTGCGGGTTGGTGGGGAAGTTGAAGGCCTCCATGGTCCCGAAGTTGTCGGAAAAGCGGGCGGACATCTCGCCCATCACCTGGCGGGTCAGGCCGTTCGGCTCGATCAGGTGGCGCTGCGGGATCGGCTTGCCCTTAGGCAGGCGCTTCCTGTTCTCCGCATCGAAGTTCCAGCGGCCGCCGGCGGGCTTGTCGCCGTCCATCAGCAAGCCGGTCTTGCGGCGCATCCGGCGGTAGAAGAACTCCATCCGGAGCTCGCTCCGGCCGTCCTTCGCCCAGGCCTCGAACTCGGCGCGCGAGCAGATGAAGCGGTCGTCGGGGCGGACCTCCACGGGCACGGGCGCCAGGTGCGCCAGCTCGTCGAGGGCGTGAACCAGGCGCCATTCGCCGGGCTCGGTGACCACCACCCGTTCGAACGGCTGGTCCCCCAGGGCGCGCAGCACCTCGCCGTTCAGGCTGTGGGTGTTGGCGGGGTCGTCCAGGCGCACGTAGCGCACCACGGCGCCGCCGTCCCGGAGCCGGTCCGCCATCTGGCGCATGCCGGAAAAGACCAGGGCGAACTTCTGCTTGTGGTGGCGGACATAGCTTGCCTCGCTCATCACCTCCGCCATCAGCAACACGTCGCGGCTGGGGTCGAGGTCGCGCAGAGACGACAGCCGCCCGTCGCTGAGCTGGTCGCCGAGCACCAGCCGCAGCACCCCACCTCCTGCCGCTGCGCGGGAGGCGGGGCGGGCGCCTGACCTCAGCGCATTTGGCCTCAAGTGTCGCCCTTGCCGGGCCAGTCGTCCTTCGGCAGCTCGCGCTTGCGCTCCGCCTTCAGGAACTCCGCGCCTTCCTTGGCCTGCTGTTCAGGCGTCTTGCCCGCGGCGTCGTCGCGGGCCTCCTTGTTGGCGTCTGGGGTCTCGGCGTCGGCCATGGGAGCGGTCCTCCTTCACTGGAGTGGACAAGCGCTGCGACGCGGACGGTGTTCCGGGCTTTGACAGCCTGCCGCCATCTCGCCCAAATGGCTGAACATAGAGGCGGTTCAGGCCGTCGCCTTCCAGACCCCAAAGTCCCCAGACTCAAAGATCCAGAGCCGATGCGTAGACCCGTTCTCCTCGCCGCCCTCGCGCCGCTGTGGCTCGCCCTGACGGCGGCGGCGCCGGAACCGGCCAGGCCCATAGAGCTGCAGAAGTACAACGGCCGCTGGTACGAGGTGGCGCGCCTGCACAACAAGATCGAGGAGGCGTGCGTCAACGCCCAGGTGACCTACACGCCTGCCGACGACGGGGGCTTCAACGTCGTGGACGCCTGCATCCACGCGAAGGGCGCACCCAAGCTCTACCACCCGATGATGAAGGTGCTGGACCCGGGGACCAACGCCAAGTTCCGCCTGACCTTCTTCCCCTTCGTGTTCAAGGACTATTGGGTGCTCGACTACGCGCCCGACAACGGCTGGGTGGTGCTGGGCGAGCCCACCGGCAAGTATCTCTGGCTGTTCAGCCGCACCCCCGACCTGCAGGCCCACAAGGCGGCGCTGGTCGCCCGCGCCAAGTCGCTGGGCTACGATACCTCCAAGCTGATCTATGACAGGGGGGCGTGAGCCTCGCACGCCGGCTTGACAACGAACGAAGGCGGAACATTCTGGGGGTGTGAGCCTCGTCGCCCAGATCGTCCGCCGGCCTGAGATCACCGGCTACGTCACCCGCGGCGCGTCCCGGCTGATGGCCCAGCTCGGCTATGCGCCGCTGCTGGAGGCGCCGCTGCCTAACGGCCGGCGCGCCGACGTAATGGCGCTGGGGGCGCGGGGCGAGCTGGTCATCGTGGAGGTGAAGTCCTCGCTAGAGGACTTCCGCGCCGACCAGAAGTGGCGCGAGTACCAGCCTTATTGCGACGCCTTCTATTTCGCCGTGGCGCCGGAATTCCCCCGCAGCGTGCTGCCCGATGGGCCGGGCCTGATCGTGGCCGACGGGTTCGGCGGGGCGATCCTCGCCGAGGCGCCGCTCACCCCCCTCGCCGGCGCCCGCCGCAAGGCCCTGACCCTGGCCTTCGCCCGGCTGGCCGCTTCCCGAAGCCTAGCGGCGCTCGGCTGAGGCGCGAAAACCGAAGTGTTGCAAGGGGATGGCAACCCATGTTGCCCTTTGGGCACATAATCGCCGGCTTCGTTGACACCGGGGGGGGCCGGTTTAGATATAGCTCTGTTGCAGGTGCGAAAGGGCGCGAATGAGCCAGCTCAAGGCAGACGCCAGGGGACCGGGAGCCGTGCGGGCGCGGCCCATGTCGCCGTTCCTGGGCGTGTGGCGCTGGCACATCACCATGGCCGCGTCCATCTCCACCCGGGTGAGCGGAGTGGCGCTCTATGTCGGGCTGCTGATCGTGGCGGGCCTTGCGCTGTCCCTGGCCGCGGGGCCCGACGCCTACAACGGTTTCGTAGGCCTGCTTGGCTCTCCGCTCGGGCTTCTGGTTCTGTTCGGGATCACGGTGGCGAACTTCTATCATCTGGCGGCGGGCGTCCGGCACCTGGCCTTCGACAGCGGCAAGGGCTTCCTGCCTAGCACCGCCAACCTCACCGCCTGGCTCTGCTTCGCCTTCGCCATCGTGGCCTCGATCACGGTGTTCGCCATCGCCTTGATGATGAGGTCCTGATCCATGGCGCGATCCTCGCTCCGCACGCCGCTCGCCCGCGCCCGCGGCCTCGGCAGCGCCCATTCCGGCGTCGGGACCTTCATCAGCGAGCGGGCCACTTCGGTGGCCCTCGTGCCGCTGACGCTCTGGGCCGTGTACGCCGGGATCAAGCTCGGCCAGGGCGGGTATGAGGGTGCGGTCGCCTTCCTGCAATCGCCCGTCAACGCGGTCATGGCGGCGCTGCTGGTGTTTGTTTCGGCCCTGCACATGAAGATGGGTATGCAGGTGATCATCGAGGACTATATCCACCTCCCGCGTAGCAAGCTGCCGGCGCTGCTGCTTAACTCCGGCGTATGCTGGCTGGCCGCCGCGATTGGCGTCTTCTCTATCCTGAAAGTCGCCCTGGTGGGCGTAGGAGCCCGTTAGTCATGGCCTCGGCCTATAATTTCGTCGACCACGTCTACGAT
>CAXUEN010000143.1:0-6260 GCA_964249945.1 uncultured Caulobacteraceae bacterium
GGTCGTGCCAGATCGTGCGGCGGTGGATGTAGCCGACGTCCATGCGGACCCACTCGGCGAACGTGACGGTGCTGCGGCCGGTGACCTGCCAGACGCACGTCAGGCCGGGGGTGACGTCGAGCCGGGTCTGCTGCCACCGCTCGGCCCCGCCCTGCTCGTCGAGCGGGAGCGGCCGGGGGCCGACCAGGCTCATGTCGCCCTTGAGGACGTTGATCAGCTGGGGCAGCTCGTCCAGGCTGGTGTTGCGGATGAAGCGGCCGACGCGGGTCACCCGGTCGTCGTTCCGCGCCACCTGGCGCGCGCCGGCGTCGTCGGTGACGTCGGTGCGCATGGAGCGGAACTTCCAGACCGAGATCTCCTCGTTGTTGAAGCCGTGGCGGCGCTGGCGGAACAGGACGGGGCCGGGGCTGTCCAGCCGCACCGCCAGCGCGATCACCGCCATCGCCGGCAGGGCTAGGGCCAGCAGCAGCAGGCCGAGCGCCAGGTCCTGGCCGCGCTTGGCCAGCAGGCGGCCGTCGCGGGTCCTGGCGCCGCGGACGCTGAGGGTGGAGCGGGCCAGCCAGGACAGGGTGGTGGAGCGGCTCTTCGGGTCCTCGGCGTCGAGGAACAGGCAGAGTTCGTTCGGCAGCACGTGCAGCCGCTCGATCAGCTCGGCGGTCCGGGCGGGGCCCGCCGCGTTCACCGTCAGCACGATGCGGTCCACATAGGGCAGGATGCGGTGCTGCAGCAGGGCGGCGGTGTCGCCGAGCACCGGCACGCCGTGGACGTTGGCGGGGATGCGGTCGGAGCGGTCGTCGAACAGGCCCAGCACCGCCACCTCGCGGGTGCGCAGCGCCGTCTCGATCAGGTGCTGGGCGTTCTCGGTGGCGCCCACCACCAGGATGTTGGGGGTCAGCCGGCCGGCCCGGCGCCAGCCGCGAACGCAGGCCAGCCCGCCGACGTGAACGGCCGCCACGACCACCAGGGTCGTGAGGCTCCAGCTCGCCGTCGCCGGCCGGGTCGCCGGGACCAGGGCGTTCATCAGCAGCACGGCGAGGATCGCCACGCCGACGCCCGCGACGGCGCGGCCCAGCGTCCGCCATATCCGCTCCTCGGGCGCATGGGTGTAGGCGCCCATGCCGGGCAGGACCACGAAGGCCAGCCCGGCGCCCAGGGCGCAGGGCCACAGCTCGGCCAGGCCGGCGTGCGAGACCACCACCGACAGCACCAGCGCCACGCCGAGGGCCGCCGCGTCGAGCGCCCGGAAGCCCTGGCGCACCATGGCGCCGGTCAGGCGGCTGCGCACGGGGCTGAGCGCCTCGGGCCGGAGCGGCCCGCGGGACGTGCGGGCAGCTGACGGGTCCAGCCGGACGCCATCCCGGCCGGGGGCTCCACGACTGGAGGGCGGCGGCGATGTGCGTGCGGCGACAGCCATGCGAGCCTCGGACTACTGAGGCAGCCTCGCACGACGAGATAAGCGGCCGGTTAATGCTGACGCGCAAAACGCACGGCCTACAACTTGAAAGTGTGTTCCTGTGGTCGTGCACCCGGCCGGCCTGCGTGGAGGAACGGCGTCCCGGTCGAGCCGTTGGCCGGGTCAGCTGCACCGGACGCCGCATGGCCCAGACCTCTTCAAGAGCTCAGACATCCGCCGCCGACCGCCCGGTCGTGCTCTGGTTCCGCCGTGACCTGAGGCTGGCCGACAACCTGGCCCTTCAAGCCGCGATCGCCTCGAAGCGGCCCGTGGTCGCGCTGTTCATCCTTGAAGCGCAGCCGCCGGTACGAGGGCCCGGCGCGGCGACGCTGTGGTGGCTGGGCGAGTCGCTGAAGGCCTTGGCGGCGGAGCTGGAGGCGAGGGGCTCCCGGCTGGTGTTGAGGCGCGGCGTGGCCGGGGACGTGCTGGACACGGTCATTGCGGAGACGGACGCCGCCCAGGTGGTCTGGAACCGCGGCTACGAGCCAGGGCTGGACTCCCGCGACCAAGCCATCGTGGAGGCCTTGCAGGCGCGCGGGGTGGAGGCCAGCAGCTACGAGGGCAAGCTGCTGCTGGACCCTGAAGCGGTGCGCACCAAGACCGGGGGCGCCTACGGCGTGTTCACTCCCTTCTGGCGGACCGCCAGCGACCTCATCCCGGAGCTGCGCCTGAAAGGGTCGCCGAAGACGATCAAGGCGCCGGCGGCGTGGCCTCCCTCCGATAGGCTGGAGAGCTGGGGGCTGCACCCCTCCCGCCCGGACTGGTCGACGGGGTTCGACTGGACGCCGGGGGAGGCCGGCGCCAAGTCCAGCCTGGACGCCTTCCTCTCCGGCAAGCTGCAGACCTACCCCCACGACCGCGATCGGCCGGCGCTGGACGGCAGCTCGCGCCTGTCGCCCCACCTCGCCTGGGGCGAGATCACGCCGCGCCAGCTGCACTGCGCGGTTCAGGCGCGGCTGGCCGCCCACGGGCTGGAGAGCCAGGCGCAGAAGTTCATGAGCGAGATCGGCTGGCGGGAGTTCGACTACGGCCTGCTGGCCCAGCAGCCCACGCTGCAGCGCGAACCTTTCAAGCGGACCCTGTCGGGGCTGAGCTGGCGCAAGAGCGCGGGCGACCTGGAGGCCTGGCGACGGGGGCGCACCGGCTATCCCATCGTGGACGCCGGGATGCGCCAGCTGTGGACGCTGGGGTGGATGCACAACCGGGTGCGCCTCATCACCTCCTCCTTCCTGGTCAAGCACCTGCTGATCGACTGGCGCGAAGGCGAGGCGTGGTTCTGGGACTGCCTGGTGGACGCGGACCCCGCCAACAACCCGGCCAACTGGCAGTGGATCGCGGGCACGGGCGCGGACGCCCAGCCCTTCTTCCGCATCTTCAACCCGGTGACCCAGGGCGAGAAGTTCGATCCGAACGGCGACTATGTCCGCCGGTGGGTCCCGGAGCTTGTAAGAGCGGACCGGCGCTGGATCCACGCGCCCTGGACCGCGTCGGAGGCGCAGCTGGAGGCGGCGGACGTGAAGCTGGGCCGCGACTATCCCCGGGCCATCGTGGCCCACGAGGTCGCCCGCGCCCGGGCCCTGGACGCGCTGAAGGCGACGCGCGTGAGCGCCGCCTGAGCGCCGGTCAGCCCAGCACGAACATCGATTCGCCCTGGCGGGCGACGGGCTGGACGCGCAGCCCGGCTTCGAAGTCGCGGAAGATGGCGGCCAGTTCGTCCACCGACACGGTGGGCTCGCGGGTGGCGGGGAAGCGGTAGTGCCAGAAGCTGACCATGTGGTCGACCGCCGCCAGCTCCTCACCGAGCTTGCTGAAGCGGGCCGGCGCCTGCAGCAGGAAGTCTCGAAAGCCCACGGCGTCGCCCTTCCTGATCAGGCCGTTATAGGCGATGTCGTAGAGCCGCAGCGTCTGCGTGATGCTGCGCGTCCCCGCCGCCATGGCGCGTTGCAGGTTGGTCCGCGCCGCGTCGAGATAACCGTGCAGGTCAGGGTCGCCGCGCCGGAAGGGGCGGATGGTGGCCAGCTCCTCGCCTACCCGGTCGATGCCCGGGCGCAGGTGCAGCAGCTTCCATTTGTAGTAGAGGAAGGCCTTCCAGCAGAACACGCCCTCGGCGAACTGCTCCAGGTCCAGGTGCAGCACCTGGCGAAGCGGCGCGAGCGCGCTATCGCCCGAATTGGACAGGATCTTACGGGCCAGGGCGCCGCTGGCGCCCAGGCTGTTGGAGAAGGCGATGTCCACCAGGGGCTGTATCTCCGACTGGGCGAAGTTCAGCATGCGCAGGGTGTCGGCCTGTGAGACGTTGAAGTAGCAGGGCGCAGGGTCCAGCCCGCAGCGGCGCATCTGCTCGCGCAGCAGGAACGGGTCGAAGGACGGGATGTCGTCCAGGAAGCGCAGCAGGTGGAGGTCGCGTCCGTCCGGGTCGGCCAGGCCGAACTCCGCCTCCACAACCTGGTCGTAGTCGCGTTGGCCGATGAAGAAGTACTTGGCGCCGGCGCGCAGGTTGTCGTGGTCGATGGGCATCAGGACCTTGGTGGCGGAGGTCCGCGGATGGTCGAAGCTGTCCAGCTCGTTGCGGCGCAGGTGGTGCTTGACCACGATGGCGCGGTTCAGGGCCGGATGCTCAAAGAAGGGCCTGGAGGCCAGGTCCGGATCGGCGGCGTAATGGATCGAGGTGTGGCGCAGGTTCAGGACACGCGCCGTGGAGGCGGTCATGTCCAGGAGCGCCAGGTTGCGGAACCCCGGATCGGTCATCGCGGACGGCCGGTCATCACCCCATCGAACACGCAAGGCGTTGAAACGTGGTTAGCGGCGCACCGGTGGGGAAGACTCGTCGAAGGAGCGCCTGATCTTCTGCAGCAGCATGGGGGCTAGGGCGGCGGTGATGCCGGCCATGTCGCCGACCCAGTCCAGATAGCCCGTGGTCAACGGCAGCCAGATCACCGCGCGGATCAGCTCCAGCAGCACGGCGAAGGCGGCGATGTAGCAGCCCAAGGTCAGCAGCGGGATGCGCTTGGCCGCGGCGGCGCTGGCGAAGGCCAGCAGGTAAAAGCCGGCGAAATGCGCCACGTGGGTGGAGGCGAAGAACCTGCGGGTGTGAAAGAACTCGGCGAACATGACCGCGCCCAGCGCGCCGGCGAAGGCGACCCGGCCCGCCACCGCGCTCCAGGCGGTTTCCGTGTATGTGCCGCGCACCCTGCAGCCTCTCCCCGACGACGAAGTTACGCAGGCGTCGGTATGGCGGATGCCCCGACATCGCCGGCTTCCAACTGCGGCCCTCCGATGGCGAGCGCCGCAACGCACCTCAGGCACAAACATCCAAGCGCGGCGGAACACAAGTCTGGAAGATCAGATCTCGTTACGTTCGCGCTGGGAGAGCAGCCGCCAGCCGCCGGGCTTCAGCACCTCCAGCGGGTTGAAGCGCGCCTTGTAGGCCATCTTCACGCTCCCGGAGACCCAGTAGCCCAGATAGACGAAGGCCAGCCCGGCCACCTGGGCCTGGCGCAGGTGGTCCAGGATGACGAAGGAGCCGAGGCTGCGGCGGACCTGGGCGGGGTCGTAGAAGCTGTACACCAGCGACAGCCCATCGTGCAGGATGTCCACCAGCACGCAGGCGATCAGCTCCCCCGGGCCGTTGTCCTCCGAGGCCGTGCGGTACTCGATCAGGTGGGTGCGGACGGCGGTGTCCTCCACCATGGCCACGTAGTCGGGCCAGGTCATGTCGGCCATGCCGCCGGACGCGTGGCGGGCGGTGAGGTAACGGCGCAGCAGCTCGAACTGCTCCATGGTAGCTTCCGCCTCCACGAGGTGACCCTCCAGGTCCTCGTTGCGGTCCAGCACCCGGCGTTCCGAGCGGCCGAGCGGGTAGCCCTCCACCGGGATACGGGCGGAGACGCAGGCGTCGCAACCGTCGCATGCCGGTCGGTAGGCGATGTTCTGGGAGCGCCTGAAGCCCACCTGGGTCAGGCTGTCGTTCACCGTGGCGCCCTCGCTCAGCGGCAGGTGGGCGAACACCTTCCGCTCGTCGCGGCCGGGCAGGTAGGGACAGGGCGACGGTGCGGTCAGGAAGAAGCGGAGCTGGCGCGTCGCGAAGTGCTGGGTCACGGACGGATGGCCGCTTCGGGGCGGCGGACAGACTCTCGCATGGGCGCGATTTGGGGCCACCGGGCCCGTCCCTGCAAGGGGGCTGACGCCGCGGCGCGCACGATCATGTCTGGTCGGTCACGTTTGGTCCGGCGGCAGCACCGGCTTCTCACGCAGCAGGGTGATGGCGATGCGGCGGTTGCCGGGCAGGGTGGGATCGTCGGGGTAGAGCGGATCGGAGTTGGCCTTGCCCGAGACCTGGTAGATGCGATCGGGCTCCACGCCCGCCTCCTGCAGCACGCCTCGCGCTGCGTTGGCCCGCGCCGCCGACAGCGCCCAGTCGTCGCCGCCAGCGCCGGGGCCCACCACCGCGCTGGTGTGGCCGGAGACGGTGATGCGGTTGTGCAGCTGGCGCACCACCTGCGACACCGCCCGCAGCAGCAGGCGGGCCCGGTCGTTGGGCTTGGCCGAGCCCTGGTCGAACATGGAGCGGCCCTCCTGGTCCACCAGCTGGATGCGAAGGCCTTCCGGCGTCACGTCCACGATCACCTGCTTGGAGAGTTCCGCCAGCTCAGGCATGTCCTGCAGGGCTTGGCGCAGGCTCTCGGCGGCGCTCTTGAACTCGTCCGCCTCCGCCTTGGCCTGCGCCGCCTGGGTCGCGGAGGCGGCGCCCGCGGCGTCTGTCGCGCCGGACTTGGCGGCCTTGTCCGTCTGGGTGGAGGGCGCCTCG
>CAXUEN010000144.1:0-6212 GCA_964249945.1 uncultured Caulobacteraceae bacterium
GGCGAAACCGGCGCGGCGACAGCCAGGCCCGCAAGGCGGCCCGCCGACCGGATGCGGCCCATGGAGGACGAGGGGGACGAGGAGACCATCGGCTTCACCTTTCGCCCTGGCCGCTCAGAGCGCCGCCGCGCCGGTTTCGCCGGTTCGGATGCGCACGGCCTGCTCCACGTCCAGCACGAAGACCTTGCCATCGCCGATCTTTCCAGTGTGGGCGGCGGCGCGCAGCACTTCCACCGCGCGCTCCACCACGTCGTCCGACACCACCACCTCCACCTTCACCTTGGGCAGGAAGTTGATGGCGTATTCCGCGCCTCGATAGATCTCGGTCTGGCCCTTCTGGCGGCCATAGCCCTTCACCTCGGTGATGGTCAGTCCGTCGATGCCGGCGGCGGTGAGGCTCTCGCGGACGTCGTCGACCTTGAACGGCTTGATGACCGCCATGATGAGCTTCACGGTATCTAATCCCTTAGCGCCAGCCACGCCCCGGCGCGGCGCACCTCCGCGTTTGAGGACGGCCGCACCAGACGGGTCCAGCCTGACCGGGCCGGGCTGGACCATGGACATGGATTTCGCGCAGGGTTGCACACGACCTGCGCGCCCCATGCATCATAAGCCTGCATTTTGTGCACCTGCCGCGTTCTTCCTCGTATGCGCGCCGGACAGGCATAATGCAGGTGGGTGCGTCGGTGTGTTTTCGTGGCAAGGCTCTCGTCCATGCCGCCGACTCGCACACTCTTGCAGGACACCGGCGAGCGCGACGCTTTGGGAGCCGCCGCGTTCGACGCCATCCCATGGCCGGCGCTGGTGTTCGCGTCGGACGCCAGAGTGCTGCTGGCGAACGAGGCGGCGGAATTGCTGTTTGGACAGGCGCTCGCCGCCCTGTCGCGCCGCTCGCTGCCTTCCATGGTGGGGCCGGAGAGCGAGCTTGCGGACCTCTTCGCCCAGGCCTGGCGGGAGGGCGGCGTGGCCCGGCGCCCGGCGGTGGAGGTGGCCATCCTGGGGGCGCCGAGCTTCGAGGCGGAGGTGGCCTTCGCCGTCCTTCCCGGCGAGCGGATGCTGGCGACCTTCTACGTCGAAAGCCAGGGCTCGCGCCTGGAGCGGGCCAGCGAGGCGCTGCGCTCGGTGGCCGGCATGGGCCGCACCCTGGCGCACGAGATCAAGAACCCCCTGGCCGGCATCCGCGGCGCCGCCCAGCTGCTGAAGCTCGGGGCCAGTCCGGCCGACACCCCGCTGGCCCAGGTGATCGTGGACGAGGTGGACCGCATCCGCCGCCTGGTGGACCAGGTCGAGGCCTTCTCCGACGAGCGGGTGAGCGCCAAGCGGGCGGTGAACATCCACCGGGTGCTCGACCGGGTCCGCACCCTGGTGGCCAGCGCCTTCGGCGGCGAGGTGTCGTTCGCCGACGCCTACGACCCCTCCCTGCCCATGGCGCTGGGCGACGAGGACCAGCTGGTGCAGATCTTCCTGAACGTGGTGAAGAACGCAGCCGAGGCGGCGTTGGAGCGTAGGGATGGTCGGGGCGAGGTGCACCTCTCCACCGGCTATCGCCCCGGCGCGCGGGTCCGCGCCGGGCGGCAGGGCTGGCGCAACGCGCCCCTGGAGGTCCGGGTGCTCGACAACGGGCCGGGGGTGCCCACAGACCTTCGCCACCGCCTGTTCGACGCCTTCGTCACCACCAAGGATCGTGGCATGGGTCTGGGGCTGACGCTCGTCGCAAAGCTGGTCGATTCGCATGGCGGGCTGATCGAGCTCGAATCCGAGCCCGGCCGCACCGTCTTCCACATCCTGTTGCCGATCGCGCCCGACGCGATGACACCTGCGGAGTCCTGACACCTTGAGCGCCAACCAGAAGGTCCTGATCGCCGACGACGACACCTCTATCCGCCTGGTGCTGAGCCAGGCCTTCACCCGGGCCGGCTTCCAGGTGCGCGCCACCGGCTCGGCGGCGACGCTGCTGAAGTGGGTGTCGGACGGGGAGGGGGACCTGGTGATCACCGACGTCGTGATGCCCGACGAAAACGCCTTCGACGTGCTGCCGCGTCTGCGCAAGATGCGGCCCCAGCTGCCGGCCATCGTGATGAGCGCGCAGAACACCCTGCTCACCGCCGTCAACGCCGCCCAGATCGGCGCCTTCGACTACGTGCCCAAGCCCTTCGACCTGGACGAGATGGTGGGGGTGGCCAGGCGCGCCCTGGCCAGGCCTGCGGACGCGGTGCGGGCGCGGGCCCAGGCCCGGGCGCTACGCGACGAGGGCCTGCCGCTGATCGGCCGCTCGCCGCCGATGCAGGACGTCTACCGCACCCTGGCGCGGCTGGTGGACACCTCGCTGAACGTGATGATCACCGGCGAGATCGGCACCGGCAAGGGCTTGGCGGCGCGCGCCCTGCATGACCTCGGCAGCCGGCGCGATACGCCCTTCGTCACCGCCCAGCTCGGCGGCCTGTCGGCCCAGCGGGTGGACGAGGAGCTGCTGGGCCACGGCGACCGGCCGGGCAGGCTCGTGGAAGCGGACGGCGGGGTGCTGTTCCTGGACGAGGTGGGCGACCTGTCGCTGGACGCCCAGGCGCGGCTGATGCGCGTCGTGGACGCCACCGAGCGGCCCGCACACCCGGTCACCAGCCGGCGGCTGGACATGCGCATCCTGGCCTCGTCTCGGGTCGACCTGCGCGAGCTGGCGCGCCAGGGACGGTTCCGCGACGACCTGCTGCTGCGGCTGAACGTGGCCATCATGCACCTGCCGCCGCTCCGGGACCGGCTGGACGACCTGCCGGACCTGGCCCGGGCCTTCCTGTTCCGCGCTCACCGCGACGGCGCGCCGGTGAAGACCCTGGACGAGTCCGCGCTGCAGCGCCTGTCGCGCCACAGCTGGCCGGGGAACGTGCGCGAGCTGGAGAACCTGATGCGCCGGCTGGCGGCCCTCTATACCGAGGACTTCATCACCGAGCGGCTGATCGAGCGCGAGCTGCAGGAGGACTCCGCCCTGCCGAGCGTGGTGGAACCGGCCCATACGGTGGAGGACCTGGTGGAGCAGACCCTGAGCGGCCAGTTCAACGCGCCGGGGGGCGAGTTGCCGGCCGCCGGTCTCTACGACCGCACCGTGGAGAGCATCGAGCGACCGCTCATCCGCATGACCCTGCGCGCCACCCGCGGCAACCAGATCAAGGCCGCCGAGGTGCTGGGCATCAACCGCAACACCCTTCGCAAGAAGATCGAGGTGCTGGGGATCGACGTCAGCCGCCGCCGCAGCTGAGCTGGCGACGGCTCAGTTGATCGAAGCGGCGTCCGCTTGGCTGGCGAGCGAAGCGTCCGCCCTGGCGGCTGTAGAGGTGTTCAGGTAGTTGGCGAGACCGCTGCCGGACAGCGCCATGACGGCGCAGCCTGCGGCCGCGATGATCAGGCGCTTCAGCGGCTGCGACGTAAGCCAAGCCCGCTCGTCCGTACCGGCGGAGGGGGCGTAGTCAACCATGGCGGACATCGGCGGCCTGCTGCGCTCAGATCATTTGTTGGGCCGGAAACACGCGATCGACCTGGGGGTTCCGCTTCCGCACGCACAGACGAGGAGTTGATGCACGGCCGCCGCACCTTCGCCTCCGAACCGAGCTTGGCGGCCGATACACACGTGCTGCGTCGCTTGCTCGCGTCCCAGAGCGCGCAGCCAGCTGCGGCCCGGCCCTGTCTACGTTTTCAACCGCCAACTCGCCGTCCCGCCCGGGCCGTCCAGCACCTCCACGTTCAGGCTCGCGAGTTCGCCGCGGATGCGGTCGGCCTCGGGCCAGTCCTTGGCCTTGCGGGCCTGCGCGCGCTCGGCGATCAGGGCCTCCACCTGCTGGCTGAGGTCGGAGTTCGCATCTCCCTTGAACCACGCGTCCGGGTCGGACTGAAGGAGACCGAGGAGGTTGGCGGTTCCTGTCAGCACGGAGCGGTTGAAGGCGATCTCGCGCAGGTTCCGCTCGCGGATGGAGCGCCGCAGGTCGTCGCCCATTTCCGCAAGGATTGCAAAGGCGCGCGGAGTGTTGAGGTCGTCCTCCAGGGCGAGGATGCCCAGGCCGCCAATCCGGTCCTTCACCGCCGGAGCCTCCCGATGAGCGTGGGTCCAGACCTCCGGGTCCGCCCCGGTCAACTCGCGATCAGCGTCGCTCAACGCCTGGTACAATCGGTTTAGCGATCGCCGCGACTGCTCCAGCAGCTCGCCGGTCCAGTCCAGCGGCGCGCGATAGTGGGCGGACAGCAGGGCCCAGCGCACCACCTCGCCCGGCGCCTGCTGCACCAGGTCGTGGACCAGCAGCACGTTGCCGAGGCTCTTGGACATCTTCTCGGCTTCCAGGGTGAGGAAGCCGTTGTGCATCCAGTAGCGGGCGTAGCCGGCGTCGCCATCGACCGCGCAGAGCCCCTGGGCGATCTCGTTCTCGTGGTGGGGGAAGATCAGGTCGTGGCCGCCGCCGTGGATGTCCACGGGAAAGCCTAGCTCCGCCTCGATCATGGCGGAGCACTCGATGTGCCAGCCGGGCCGGCCGGGTCCCCAGGGGCTGTCCCACGCCGGCTCGCCGGGCTTGGCGGGCTTCCACAGGGTGAAGTCGGCGGGATCGCGCTTGTAGGCTGCCACCTCCACCCGGGCCCCGGCCTGCAGGTCGTCCAGGGTGCGGCCGGACAGCGCGCCGTAGGCGGGGAAGCTCGACACGTCGAACAGCACGTCGCCTTCAACGACGTAGGCGTGGCCGCGGTCGATGAGCCTCGAGATCATCTCGACCATCTGCGTCACGTGGGCGGTGGCGCGCGGCTCGAGCGTCGGCGTCAGCACGCCGAGCGCGGCCATGTCCGCCCCGTAAACGGCGGCGAAGCGGGCGGAGATGACGGAGATGTCGACCCCTTCGGCCTCGGCGGCGGCGGCGATCTTGTCGTCCACGTCGGTGATGTTGCGGGCGTAGACCACCTCGCCTTCGCCGTAGAGGTGGCGGAGCAGGCGGAACAGCACGTCGAACACGACTGCCGGGCGGGCGTTGCCGATGTGGGCGTAGCTGTAGACGGTGGGGCCGCAGACATAGAGCGTGACGCGTGAGGGATCGGCGGGCGTGAAGGCGACCTTCTCGCGGCGCAGGGTGTCGTGGATGTGCAGGGTCATTGCGGTGCGGGAGGCCCCCTCAGTCGGCTTCGCCGACAGCTCCCCCAGCGGGGGAGCATCTAAACAGTGCTCGACGGATCAGCGTAGCCGATCCTCCCCTCTCGGGGGAGGGGGACGAGGCCAAGCCTGGTGGAGGGGGGCTAGCGCTACCGCTCCTCGTCGAAGCGGTCGGCGATCAGCTGGCACAGCCCCTCGAGCGCAGCGCTCGCCTCGGCCCCCTCCGCGCTGATCTCCAGCATCGACCCCGGCCCGGCTCCCAGCATCATCAGCCCCATGATCGACTGGGCGTCCACGGTCTGGCCCTCCCGGGTGACGCGGACCTCGGCGTCGTATCCGGCTGCGGCCTTGACGAACTTGGCTGAGGCACGGGCGTGCAGCCCCCGGGCGTTGACGATCTCCACCGTGCGCGACAGCGGCGGCGTCACTTCTCCCCCGCCAGGACGTAGGACGCCACGGAGATGTACTTGCGCCCCGCCTGCTGGGCGTAGGCCACGCAGGTGGGCAGGTCCTCGCGCGCGCGTATGCTGGCCAGCTTGATCAGCATGGGCAGGTTCAGCCCGGCGATCACCTCGGCATGCGCCTCGTCCATGGCCGAGATGGCGAGGTTGGAGGGCGTGCCGCCGAACATGTCGGTGAGCAGGATGACCCCGCCGCCGGCGTCCACGGCCTTGGCCGCCTCCACGATCTCGCGCCGGCGCCGCTCCATGTCGTCGTCCGGCCCGATGCAGATGGCGCGCACCGCGGTCTGCGGGCCGACCACGTGTTCCATCGCCGAGACGAACTCCTCGGCGAGGCGTCCGTGGGTGACGATCACCAGCCCGATCATGCCTTCCCCTTGCGCAGGTCCGCCTCCTGAAGCGATGACCTGCGCCTGTCCAGCCCGCTTGATACCTTGGCCACACGCCCTGTCAAAGCTGACGCTGCAATGCAGCGTCCAGGGCGTGATCCAGCTTGGCCACGGCGGCCGCCTCGCGGAACGCCAGGCGCACCGGCGCCAACTCGATCCCGTGCCGGCGCAGGCGGGCGGGCCCGGGCATGCGCTCCGCCGGTTCGGCCGCCGTCGCGGCCTGCACCGCCAGCGCCAGGCGGGCGA
>CAXUEN010000145.1:0-4582 GCA_964249945.1 uncultured Caulobacteraceae bacterium
TGTCGGAGCCGAGCGTGTAGACGTCCACCTCGCCGTGCTGGCCGGGCGCCCGGTACAGGTAGGGCTGGCCCCAGGGATCACGGAGCGCGGTGGCCTTCTGCAGGTAGGGCCCGTTCCAGCCGGCTGCGGACGGCGTCGGCGTCACCAGGGCGTTCAGGCCCTCCTCCGGCGTGGGATAGCGGCCGACGTCCAGCTTGTAGAGCTCCAGCGCGGCGCCGACGTTCTGGATCTGCACCTTGGCCGCCTGGGTCTTGGAGGAGCCGAGGTACTTCAGCACCTGCGGCGCGACGATGGCGGCGAGCAGGCCCATGATGGCCAGCACGACAAGCAGTTCCAGCAGGGTGAACCCCCCCTCCCGCTCGGGTGGGCCGCGCCGGCCTTGTCGTCTCGAGCGGGTCATGCAGCAAGCCCAGGCGTTGGAGCCAGGAAGGCGGCGGACGCCGCCTCCGGTCGCGAAGATCGTGGCCTATAGGCCAGGGCGGCGTCGCGTCCGTTGAGGTCAAATCGCCGCAGAAACCTCCGCCCTCCGGCTTGACGCCAGCACGGAACCAGAACATACGTGCGGGAACAAATAGGCAACCGAGGGGTTCGGGATGATACGTCTGGCGCGGGACTCGATGGCGCTTGCCTCGGTGTGCGGCTTCGTCTGGATGGTCTGCGCAATGGTGCAGCTCGTGCGCTGAGTCGCGATGGCGGGCAGGTCGTGGAGGCGCGGATGGGCGAGGCGACGCGGGGCGCAGACCCGGAGGCCGGCGCGAGGGGTTTCGTGCACCTGCGGGTCCGCTCCGCCTATTCTTTGCTGGAAGGCGCCATCAAGGCGGCCGACATCGCCGGGCTCTGTGTCAGGGCCTCCATGCCCGCCGCCGCCCTCACCGACCGCGCCAACCTCTTCGGCGCGCTGGAATTCTCCCAGTACATGAAGGAGAAGGGCGTCCAGCCGATCGTCGGCTGCGCCCTGCCGGTCACCGGCATCGGGGAAGGTCCGTCGCAGCGCTGGGCGCGCTGTCCCACCGTGGTGCTGCTGGCCAAGGACGAGGCCGGCTGGCTGAACCTCTGCACCCTCTCCTCCATGGCCTATCTCGAGGGCGGTGGGGAGGAGCCGTGCGTGCCCTGGACGGCGGTGGAGGCGCATGGAGAGGGGCTGATCCTGCTGTCGGGCGGCCCCGACGGCCCGGTCGATCCGCTCTACGCCTCCGGCAAGGCAGGCGAGGGCGACGCGGCGCTGGCGCGCATGCAGGCCGCGTTCGGCGACCGGCTATACGTGGAGCTGCAGCGCCACGGCCTGCCCGTCGAGGCCGCCGCCGAGCGCGGGCTGGTGGCCTGGGCCTACGCCCATGACGCCGCCCTCGTCGCCACCAATGACGCCTACTTCGCCGACGCCTCGATGCACGAGGCGCACGACGCCCTGCTCTGCGTCTCCGACGGCTCGTTCCTGGGGGAGGCGGAGCGGCGCAAGGTCACCGCCCTGCACGGCTTCCGCTCTGCAGACGCCATGCGCGAGGCCTTCGCCGACCTGCCGGAGGCCTGCGACAACACCCTCGACATCGCGAGGCGGTGCGCCTTCCTGGTCTCCAAGCGCGATCCCATCCTGCCCCGTTTCGACACCGGCGCCGGCCGCTCCGAGGCGGAGGAGCTGGCGCACCAGGCCCGCGAGGGCCTGCGCGCCCGCCTGCTGGCCCACCCGCCCTCAGCGCCTGAGGCCGACTACTGGGCGCGGCTGGAGCGCGAGGTCGCGGTGATCTCGCAGATGGGGTTCCCCGGCTACTTCCTGATCGTGTCGGACTTCATCAAGTGGTCCAAGGCGCACGCCATCCCCGTGGGGCCGGGCCGTGGCTCCGGCGCCGGGTCGCTGGTGGCCTACGCCCTGACCATCACCAACATCGATCCGCTGCGGTTCGGCCTGCTGTTCGAGCGGTTCCTGAATCCGGAGCGGGTGTCGATGCCCGACTTCGACATCGACTTCTGCCAGGAGCGGCGCGACCAGGTCATCACCTACGTCCAGCAGAAGTACGGCGCCGACCGGGTGGCCCAGATCATCACCTTCGGTACGCTCCAGGCCCGCGCGGTGCTCCGCGACGTCGGCCGGGTCATGCAGCTGCCGCTGGGCCTGGTCGACCGCCTGGCCAAGATGGTGCCCGCCAACCCCGCCAACCCGGTGACCCTGGCCCAGGCCCTGGAGACCGAGCCCCGCCTGCAGAAGGCGCGCGAGGACGACCCCTCCGTCGCCGGCCTGCTCGACGTGGCCCTGCGGCTGGAAGGGCTCTACCGCAACGCCTCCACCCACGCCGCGGGCGTGGTCATCGCCGACCGGCCGCTGACCGAGCTGGCGCCGCTCTACCGCGACCCGCGCTCCGACATCCCCGCCACCCAGTTCAACATGAAGTGGGTGGAGTCCGCCGGCCTGGTGAAGTTCGACTTCCTGGGCCTGAAGACCCTGACCGTGCTCGACCGGGCGGTGCAGTACCTGAAGGCGCGGGGGACCCTGCTCGACCTCGACGCCCTGCCGCTGGACGATCCGGCCACCTACGCCCTGTTCGCCTCGGGCCAGACGGTGGGAGTGTTCCAGCTGGAAGGGCAGGGCATGCGCGACACGCTGCGCAAGATGCAGCCGACCTCCATCGAGGAGATCACCGCCCTGATCTCGCTCTACCGGCCGGGACCGATGGACAACATCCCGGCCTATATCGACTGCAAGCACGGTCGGCGCGAACCCGACATGCTGCACCCTTCGCTCCAGCCCATCCTGCAGGAGACCTACGGCGTCATCATCTACCAGGAACAGGTGATGCAGATCGCCCAGGTCTTGTCCGGCTATTCCCTGGGGGAGGCCGACCTGCTGCGCCGCGCGATGGGCAAGAAGAAGAAGGAGGAGATGGACGCCCAGAAGGCCCGCTTCGCCTCCGGCGCGGCGGAAAAGGGCGTCGATCCGGACCAGGCCGGATCGATCTTCGAGCTGGTGGCCAAGTTCGCCGGCTACGGCTTCAACAAGAGCCACGCCGCCGCCTACGCCCTGATCAGCTACCAGACCGCCTGGCTGAAGGCCAACACGCCGGTGGAGTTCTTCGCCGCGTCCATGAGCCTGGATCTGTCCAACACCGACAAGCTGGCGGTCTTCTACCAGGACGCGCGGCGGTTCGGGGTCAAGGTGCGCGCGCCCGACATCAACCGCTCCGCCGCCGACTTCGCGGTGGAGGACGGCGAAGTGCTGTATGCGCTGGGCGCCGTGCGCAACGTCGGCTTCGCCGCCATGGAGCACGTGGCCGAGGTGCGGCGGGAAGGCGGGGCCTTCGCCGACCTGTTCGACTTCCTGGAGCGGATCGACACCCGCTGCGTGAACAAGCGCGCGCTGGAGAACCTGGCCCGGGCCGGCGGCTTCGACCTGCTGCACCCCAACCGGGCGCAGATCGTGGCCTGCGCCGACCAGCTGATGGCCTACGCCCAGAGCATGACCGCCGAGCGGTCATCTTCCCAGGTCAACCTGTTCGGCGACGACACCGGCGCGGCGCGCCCTCGCCTGCAGGCGGTGGAGCCCTGGACCCATACCCAGCAGCTGGACGAGGAGCTGGCGGCGGTGGGCTTCTATCTCAGCGGCCACCCGCTGGAACAGCTCTCCGACGTGCTGCGGCGCAAGCGCACGACCCTGCTGGCCGAGGCGGCGCAGCTGGCCGAACAGGGCCACGAGGCCTTCCGCATGGTCGGCGTCGTGCGGCGCAAGTCCGAGCGGCCGTCGAAGTCCGGCGAGAAGTTCGCCTTCGTCACCCTGTCCGACCCCACCGGCGAGTTCGAGGTGCTGTTCCCGCCGGAGACGCTGCGCAAGTGCCGCGACCTGCTGGAGCCCGGCCGCGCCCTGCTCGTCAAGGTGCGCTGCAAGGGCCGCGAGGGCGAACTGCGCTTCTTCGGCGACGACGCCGAGACGCTGGATACGGTGGTGGCCGAGTCCACGTCCGGCCTGCGGGTCTACATGACGCCCGAGCGGGCGGCGGTGGAGGCGCTGAAGCGGCGGCTGCAGACGGCCAGCACGTCGCGCGGCGGCGAGGTCTGCGTGGTGGCGGCGATGGAGGGCGGCTGCGAGATCGAGCTGAAACTCCCCGGCTGCTTCAGCCTGGACGCCGCGCTCCGCGGCGCGCTGAAGACCGCGCCGGGAGTGCTGTATCTGGAGGAGGCGTAAGGCCTCGGCAGCGTGGATGCTCCCCCGCTGGGAGCTGTCGGCGAAGCCGACTGAGGGGGCCGACGCGAAGCGGCGACCCTGCCCCCTCCACCAGCTTCGCTGGTCCCCGTACTCCAGTGGGAGGATCGGGACGGCGGCTCAGGTGGCCGGGCGGCAGTAGACGAAGTGGATGCGGGAGGGGTCGCTCGCGTCGCGGGCCTCCCGGCACTGGTACTCGCGGCCGGCGCTGCGGGCGCGCCAGGCCACGGTGGCCTCGGGATAGCGACGGATGTCGTAGATCGCGACGCCGGCCGCGGGCGCGGCGAGCTGGGCGGCGGTGACCTGGAGCAGGGCGTCGCGCTCGACGCCGCAGGCGACCAGACCGCAGCGCCGCCGGTCGGAGGCGCAGCCCTGGAGGATGATGCTGGCCAGGAG
>CAXUEN010000145.1:4592-6194 GCA_964249945.1 uncultured Caulobacteraceae bacterium
CTGGTGGACGGGCCATCGGCGCTTCATGCGAGACCGCCGTGCACGATGCGCCCGTCCACCAGGGTCAGGCGCACCTCACCCTGCAGCCGGCGTCCGTCGAAGGGCGAGTTCTTGGACTTCGAGAGCAGGGTCGCAGCGTCGATGACGCGCGGCGCTTCGGGATCGAACAGCACCAGGTCGGCCGGCGCACCCGGCGCCAGCCGGCCCGAGGGCAGCTCGAGCAGGGCCGCGGGCGCGGCGGTGACGGCGCCCAGAAGCTCCAGCAGGCCGACGCCGCCCTCGTGGTGGAGCGACAGGAGCGCCGGCAGCAGGGTCTCCAGCCCAACCGCGCCGGGGGCCGCTTCGCTGAAGGGCAGGCGCTTGTCCTCCGCGGGTGCGGGCGTGTGGGCGGAGGTCACGACCTGCACCAGGCCCGAGGCTACGGCGTCCGCCAGCGCCTGGCGATCGGCTTCGCGGCGGAGCGGCGGGTCCAGGCGGAAGAAGGTGCGGTAGTCGCCGATGTCCAGCTCGTTGAAGCAGAGGTGGTTGATCGACGCGGTCGCGGTGACCTGCACGCCGCGCGCCTTGGCGCGCGCCAGGGTCTCCAGGGCGTCGGCCGTGGTGATCTGGTCGACGATCAGGTGGGCGCCGGTCAGCTCGGCCAGCGCCAGGTCGCGCTCCAGCATCACCCGCTCGGCCAGCGTCGGCGCCGCCGGCAGGCCGAGCCAGGAGGCCAGCGCGCCTTCCGTAGCCACCGCGCCGGCGGTGAGGTGCGGTTCGGCAGGGCGGTGCGCCACCGGGCGGCCGAACCCCTTGGCGTAGGCCAGCACCCGGCGGAAGATCTTGGAGTCCACGATGGGGCGGTCGGCGTCGGTGAAGTAGAGCGCCCCGGCCTCCGCCATCAGCCCGATCTCGGCCATGCGGCGGCCGTCCAGCGCCCGGGTGGCGGCGCCGGCGGGATGGACGTGGACCAGCTCGATGTCGCGGGCGCGGCGCAGGATGAAGTCCACCACCGAGGGTTCGTCGATCGCCGGGTCGGTGTCGGGCTGCACCACCATCGTGGTGACCCCGCCCGCGGCGGCGGCGCGGCTGGCGGATTTCAGCGTCTCCTTGGGCTCGGCGCCCGGTTCGCCGGTCTTCACCCGGATGTCGATCAGGCCGGGGGCGAGCGCCAGACCGGCGCAGTCGTACACGAGGAGGTCGGGGGAGGGGGCCTCCAGCGTGGCTGCGCGCCGGACGTCGGCCAACACGCCTTCCGCCACCACCAGGCAGCCCGCGCCGTCATAGCCGCTCGTCGGGTCGAGCAGGCGGGCGTTGACCAGGGCGAGGGGACGGCCGCTCATGCCCGGGGCTCCAGCCGGGCGGCCAGCGTCGCCAGCACGGCCATGCGCGCGGCCACGCCCATCTCCACCTGATCCTGGATCAGGCTGACGGCGGGGTCGTCGGCCACGCCGGAGTCGATCTCCACGCCCCGGTTCATCGGCCCGGGGTGCATGACCCGCACGCGCGGCGAGGCCAAGGCCAGCTTCTCGCTGTCCAGGCCATAGTAGCGGAAGTACTCGCGGGTGGAGGGGACGAAGGCGCCGTCCATCCGCTCCAGCTGCAGGCGCAGCATCATCACCA
>CAXUEN010000146.1:0-6144 GCA_964249945.1 uncultured Caulobacteraceae bacterium
CCTCCGCCGTGCCCACGTCCTTGGCCAAGCCCATCCGCTCCCAGGCCAGGAACACCCACACCGCCGCGACCTTCAGCTCGAAGTACGGCCGCCGCCAGGGCGGCATGTTGCGGCGCGTCCAGGCCACCCAGTTGACGAAGAACAGGATGTGGCGCGCCTCCTCGTGCACCACGGGCTCGAAGGTCTCCACCAGCTCGGGCGGGAAGTAGCCGGAGCGGCGGGCGGCCTCGAACAGGCCGAAGGCGAAGAAGCTGTCCACGCATTCCGAGAAGCCCGTGACCATGTAGGCCCATTCCGGGTCCTTGGGCGTCTTCACCTCGTCCTCGGGCTTGAGCGTGATGCCGTAGGCCTGGACCAGGTTGGAGAGCACGTGGCGGTGGCGCCGCTCCTCGAACCCGTTCAGCTCCAGGGCGTGTCGCACCAGCGGGTCGCGCACCTGCTCGGCATAGGCCATCATCCGCAGCCCCGCCCGGTTCTCGGCCTGCACCGCGATGTCCCAGATGGGCAGGCTGGTGACGCGCGACCTGGCCTCGGGCTCGAGTTCCGGCCAGTCGATCACCGCGGGCTTGTAGGGGTTAAAGGTATCGAGCAGGGCCGCGCAGAACAGCGCCTTGTGCGCCTCGCTGCCGAGCCGGATCCTGGCGGGCAGGGGAGGGATCGACGGCCGCTCCGGGCCATCGGCGAACTGGCCAGAGAATTCGGGCTTCATGGAAAGGGCTCCACACCGGCCGCCACCCTTAACGTCCGACGCCCCCAAATGACAAGCTCAGGACCCCGGTGCGCCGGTCAGAAGGCGTATCTCACCCCGACATCGCCGCCATAATAGTCGGTGCTCGCCCCGGCGAAGCGGCCGTTATAGGCGATGTAGCCGCTCCAGTGGGTGCTGAAGGCGGCGTTCACGCCGGCCTGCACCTCCCCCCACTGCCGGTCCGGCGAGAAGCCGGGGATGGCGAACTGCCCGTTCATGGTGGTCAGCCCGCCCACCACGTCGCGGGTGCGGGCATCGGCATCGTAGGCGTAGGCGACCTCGGCGAAGGGGCGCAGCTGCACGGCGGCCAGCGGCAGCGATCCCTGCACCCGCACCCCGGCCTCGCCGATCAGCGCTTCGCGGGTCTGGGAGCCGAAGGTCATGGACCCGCTGTCGGCGCCGCGCTCGTCGTACTGGTCGATGTGCACCCGCTCGTAGGCGCCGGTGACGAAGGGGCCAGCGCGAAGCCGCGGCGTCCCGAACCAGTAGCCGCCGCTGACGTTGAAGGATTGCGTCTGGCCGTCCACCTCGCCGGTCTCCGTCCGGGTCACCGGACCGATTTTGAACAGCCGCTGGATGTCGTGGAGGTGCAGGTCGCCCGCGCCCGCCGCCTCGAAGAGGTAGGCCGGCCCGTGGACGAGCTGGACGAAGACCGATCCCATGATCGAGTCGGTATGGAACTTGCGCAGCTGTCCGCTCAGCGCCTCGCTCGCCGTGCCGCCGCTGAGTTCGGCCCCGAGGGTGACGTCCGGGCTCAGCCGGTCGTCGGCGCCGATGGTAATCAGGCCATCGTCGTCGTGGGCGGAGGGAGTGTAGGCCTCGGCCCCGATGTGCTGGCGCACATAGCCGCCGGTGGCGAACAGGTGCACGCCCGCGGACGGGTCGAGCTGGTCGACGAGCAGCTGCTGGCCGACGGTGTTGCGCTCATCCTCCAGGGTGGCGAGGGGCTCTTCGGCCAGGAGCGAGATCTGCTGGGGGGCGATGATTTCGTTTTCCACCACCTGGGCGAACAGGGCGTGGGTGTTGGTGGTGGGGTGCACGCCGTCGGCGAACAGGTAGGTGGCCGGCGTCGCGTTCGGCTTCAGCGTCTGCGGCGTGCAGTTGAGCGAGCTTGAGGTGGTGCAGGCGGCCGCGGTGGTGTTCACGATGCCGTAGGCGGCGGCATTGGCCAGGACCTCGTTGAACAGGGCGTAGGTGTTGACCGGGATGATCCCCACGCCCGCCGTCTTGAGGCCGGCGTTTAGCACGCTGTTGAAGGCGCTGGACAGGGTGGACTGCTCGGCGATGGTGCCGGGGACCAGCGTCTCGCCCGCCGCCGCCGAGGGCGTAAGGCTGGTGTTCGGCAGGTTGAAGACGATGACGTAGTGCGCCCCGGCCTTCTGCAGGCCGCTGATCAGGGTGAGTTCCTGGGCGGCGGCGGACTGGATGGCGCTCAACGCCTGGGCCGGGGTCTCCGCAGCCGCAACGCCTTCGATCTTGGCGATGGCGGTGGGATCCAGCCCGTGGGCGGCGGCGAACTGGCCCGCGGCGACCGCGGTGCCGTGATAAAAGATGTCGTTGGCGCCGCCGAAGACGGTGAACAGCTCGCTGCCGCCGACCTTGGGGTTGGCGGCGAGGTAGGTGGTGATCTGCTGAGTCTCGGTGGGCACGGTGGTCCCGACGCCCGGCGAGTTGGTGGTCACGCCTGCGCCGCCATAGGCGAAGTCGGTGCCGCCACGCAGCGACGGATTGGTCGCCAGCCCGAAGGCGTTGCCGAGGTCCTCCACCGCCGTGAAGCCAGGATTGGTGGTGAAGCGCATGATCTGCGGCAGCCCTTCGAGAATTGAGACGTTGCCCGAATCGCTGAGGCTGTCGCCGAACACCGTCTCGCCGGAGAAGGGACTGGGGGTCGCCGCCCCGGCCGCCGTGGCGGCGAACAGCGACCCGGCGAGCGCGCTCGCCGCTATCAAAGTCCGCATCATCAAGCCTCTCTCCCCAAGTCTTATTGTTGCCCTAGTGTCTCGCGCCTGACCCATAGGTCAAGCGATCCCAGGCTGGCGAGGCGAGGCGGCGGCGGGGGTGTGTCGGCGCTGGCGCACCTTCTTCATGTCGCCGCACGCATCGGCTAGGATCGGGCGATGGCCAAGCCCCGCCTGAAGGTCCGCCGCACCCCCGTGGGCGTCGCCGAAGCCGACGCCGACGCGCCTGACCGGAAGGCGGCGCCGGAGGCCCGGGGCTTGCGGCAAGAGCTGAAGGCGGAGGACTTCTTCGCCGGCAGCTGGACGGGCAGGGGAATGGTGAGCAGCCTGTTCGGCCAGCCGCTGCGCGCGTTCAGCCTGTCCTTCCAGGGCCAGCGGTCGGAGGACGGCGACATCCTGTGCGAGGAGAGCGTGGTCTATGACCATGGCGCGGGGCTGGAGCGATCCTGGCACGTGAACCAGTTCGGAACGGGTGTCATGCTGGGGCTGGAGGTCTCCCAGGGCGGCCGGATGCGGACCCGGGACACGCGCCGGGGCTTCCGGATTCGTTATGACCGCCTGCACCTGACGCCGGGGGCCAACGTGGCGCGGCTGGACGTCCGCGTCTGGCGGGAGGCGGCGGACCAAGTGTGCATGCAAGGCTGGACGCGCGTGCTGGGCGCCGTTCCGCTGTTCCGGACCCGGGTGGCGCTGACCTCCTCGCCGCCCACCGCCGTCGACGGGCTCAGACCAGCCAAGCGGTGACGAACAGGGCCACCCCGCCCAGGCCGAGCGCCAGGGCGCCGAACCAGAACAGCCGGTTCTTGGTGATGATCGACACCGAGGAGACGCCGATGCCGATCTCCAGCAGGGCGGCGGCGGCGGTCAGCCAGTGGTGGCGCGTCTCGGCGGCCTCCGCCGTCTCCACCAGCTGGTCGCGCTCGTGCTCGCCGGCGGTCGCCTTGTCGCGCAGGTCCTTCTGGGCGGCGACCTGGTCGACGGACGCCTTGCGGTAGCGGGCGGCGTTGGGGCCGGCCGCGTTGGCGGCGATGCTGTAGAGGTGCTTCTTCAGGCTGTCGGCCTGGTACTCGTTCCAGACGTCGGTGGCCTTGTCCTGGGCCAGCACGGCGCGGCTGGTGGCGTTGATGGCCTTGCCGCTCTGCACCGTTTCCAGGCTGCCCACGATGGCGGCGGCCACCGCCAGCAGGGCGATGGTGATGGAGACCTTGGTGACGAACGGATCGGCGGCGTGGTGGGCGTGCTCGGCGCGCTCGTGCTGTTCGTGGGCGTCCAGGGCGGACATGGCGGCGTCTCTCCTCAAGCGGCCGGGACGGGCAGGGGGTTGCGTTCGGCATAGTCGAGCTGGTGCCAGTAGGGATAGGGCCGGGGCCGGGCGCTGGCCGCGTCCAGGCGGGCGACCTGGTCGGCGGTGAGGGACCATCCGACCGCGCCCAGGTTCTGACGCAGCTGCTCTTCGTTGCGGGCGCCGATGATCACGGATGCCACGGTCGGACGCTGCAGCAGCCAATTCAGCGCCACCTGGGGCACGCTTCTGCCCGTCTCCCCGGCCACCGCGTCCAAGGCGTCCACCACCTTGTAGACGTACGCGTCTTCCAGCGGCGGACCGGCGGCGGCGGTCTTGTGCAGCCGGCTCTCGGCGGGGAGCGGCTGGTTGCGCCGGATCTTGCCGGTGAGCCGGCCCCAGCCGAGCGGGCTCCAGACCACAGCCCCCAGGCCCTGGTCCAGGCCCAGCGGCATCAGCTCGTGCTCGTAGTCGCGGCCGACCAGCGAGTAGTAGGTCTGGTTGGCGACGTAGCGCGGATAGCCGTAGCGCTCGGCCGCCGCCAGCGACTTCATCAGGTGCCAGCCGGAGAAGTTGGACACGCCGATGTAGCGGATCTTCCCGTCCCGCACGAGCTGGTCGAGGGTGGACAGCACCTCCTCCACCGGCGTCAGGGCGTCGAAGCCGTGAAGCTGGAAGAGGTCGATGTAGTCGGTCTTCAGCCGGCGCAGGGCCTTCTCCACCGCCTGGACGAGGTTATGGCGGGAGGAGCCGATGTCGTTGGCGCCGTCTCCGACCCGGAAGCTCGCCTTGGTGGAGATAATCACGCTGTCCCGGGGGCGGCCCTGCAGGGCCTCGCCCAGGATCTCCTCGGCCGCGCCGCCGGAATACATGTCGGCGGTGTCGAACATCGTGACGCCCGCGTCCACGCAGATGTCCACCAGCCGCCGCGCCTCGTCCACGTCGGTAGAGCCCCAGGCCTGGAAGAACTCGCCCCGGCCGCCAAACGTCCCCGTGCCGAAGCTCAGCACGGGGACCTTGAAGCCGGAGGCGCCTAGGCGTTGATAGTCCATGCGATGTCCTGACTGAGCCTGGGAGAGCAGGGCGCTCCTCTAGCAGAGCCGCCCTCGCGGCGCCCAGTCCGCCTTTCCTCGCCCTCTCAGGCGTAGGCGTAGGGGCCGCCGCGCTCAATCGCCCGCTTGTAGGCCGGGCGCGCGTGGATGCGCTCCAGGAAGGCCTTGAGGTTGGTGCGGTCGGGGCCGTAGCCGACGCGGGAGGCCGCCGCCTCGACGGGGAAGCTCATCATCACGTCGGCGGCGCTGAACTCGGACCCGGCGAACCAGCCGCTGGAGCCCAGCTCCGCCTCCCAATAGTCCAGGTGCAGCTTGATCTGGGGGTTGACGAAGCCGTCCTGCGCGCGCTTGGCGATTGCCTTGACCAGGGGGCGCATCAGGGCCGGCGCGCGCTGGGGCATGGCGCCGAACACCAGGCTCAGCAGCAGGGGCGGCATGGCCGATCCTTCCGCATAGTGCAGCCAATAGAGCCAGCGCAGCCGCTCCGGGCTGTCGACGCCGGCGCTCTTAGCCGGGGCGAGCCGATCCTGGCCGTAGCGGTCGCAGAGATACTCGCAGATCAGCCCGGTCTCGGCGATGGTGGCGCCGTCGTCGGTGATCACCGGGCTCTTGCCCAGGGGATGCACCTGCTTCAGCTCGGGCGGGGCCAGCATGGTCGCCGTGTTCCGCTCGTAGCGCTTCACCTCGTAGGGGACGCCCAGCTCCTCCAGCAGCCACAGCACGCGCTGAGAGCGGGAGTTGTTCAGGTGGTGGACGATGAGCATGCTGGAGGTCTCGGGAATGCAGGGCTGGAAGCGTCGCATCTGAGCATGACGGACGCCAGCTAACCAGCCGCCCGCCCACTTGTCCGCTCATCCCGCCGGATGCCGGGACCCAGATTGTAGGGCTCCGCCACAGCAAATCTTTGCAAGGCCTGACCCGAAGCGATCTTTGATCTGGGTCCCGGCATTCGCCGGGATGAGCGATTGATAGGGCTGGCCGAACCGCTCAGCTCAGCTGGCCTTGCGCGCCGTCGACTGGGCGGCGGCGCGTTCCAGGGCGTGGCCGGCGCTTTCGCCGGGCTGCAGCTCCGCGGCGCCCACCTCGAAATCCACGGTGAAGGGG
>CAXUEN010000147.1:0-571 GCA_964249945.1 uncultured Caulobacteraceae bacterium
TCACGATCACCGGCCTGCCCGCCGCCGAGCACGCCGAGCTGCTGGCGAGCGGCGGCCCGCTGGCGAACGGACGGCTGCTGCTGCTCGGCGGACCCGCCGACCGCTTCGCCGCGGAGGCGGTGCGCAGGGTGATCCCGCGCGCTCGCCTGGTGGACGCGGTGGGCCGGACCGACCTGCTCACCGCCTACGCCCTGCTGAAGCGCGCACGCCTGTTCATCGGCAACGATTCCGGCCTGATGCACCTGGCCGCCGCAGCCGGCGCGCCGACGCTCGGGCTGTTCGGCCCGTCCGACGAGCGGCTCTACGCGCCCTGGGGGCCGGACGCCCGGTCGCTGCGCGGTCCGCGCCCGTTCGAGGCCTACAAGGCCGTCGACCCCAGGCTGAACCAGGCGATCTCGCACATGGCCGACCTGCCGGTCCGGCGCGATCTCGCCACGACGGTGATGGGCCAGGAGCAGTCGAAGCCGGTGATGATCTCGCCGACCGGGGTGCAGGCCGTGCACCCGCAGGCGGAGGTGTCGCTGCTCGCGGTCGACCTGCCGGACAGGCCCCCGCCCGCGCTGGCGGACTT
>CAXUEN010000147.1:581-6120 GCA_964249945.1 uncultured Caulobacteraceae bacterium
CCCTTCCGCCCGACGCCCCTGTTCCGGAAGAGCCCGACCATGGCTGAGACCTACGACCTGATCGTCCAGGGCGCCGAGGTGGTGAACCATGCCGGCCGCGGACGCGCCGACATCGGCGTGCGCGCCGGCCGGATCGCAGGCCTCGGCGACCTGGGCCAAGCCAGCGCCGGAGAGGTCTTCGACGCCGCAGGCCTGACGGTGCTGCCGGGCGTCATCGACACCCAGGTCCACTTCCGCGAACCGGGGCTGGAGTGGAAAGAGGACCTGGAGACCGGCAGCCGCGCGGCGGTTCTGGGCGGGGTGGTCGCCACCTTCGAGATGCCCAACACCCAGCCCACCACTACCGACGCCGCCGCCATGGCCGACAAGCTGGTCCGGGCGAAGGGGCGCATGCACTGCGACCACGCCTTCTACGTCGGCGGCACCCACGAGAACGCCGGCGACCTCGGCGAGCTGGAGCGGCTGCCCGGCTGCTGCGGGGTCAAGGTGTTCATGGGGGCCTCCACCGGCACTCTTCTGGTGGCCGACGACGCCGGCGTGGCCGAGGTGCTGCGCCACGTGACCCGCCGCGCCACCTTCCACTCCGAGGACGAGTACCGCCTGGTGGAGCGCCGCGCCCTCGCCCGGGAAGGCGACTGGACCAGCCACCCCGAGGTGCGCGACGCCGAGAGCGCCATCCGCTCCACCCGCAGGCTCTGCGGCCTGGCGCGCGAACTCGGCAAGCGCATCCACGTGCTGCACGTCACCACGGCGGAGGAGATCGCCTTTCTGGCCGACCAGAAGGACGTGGCCAGCGTCGAGGTCACCCCCCAGCACCTCACCCTGGAAGGCCCCGAAGCCTACGTCCGACTGAAGGGCCTGGCGCAGATGAATCCGCCCATTCGCGAGGCCCGCCACGCGGCCGGGCTGTGGGGCGGGATCGCGCAGGGCGTGGTGGACGTCCTGGGCTCCGACCATGCGCCCCACACCCTGGAGGAGAAGGCGCGGCCCTATCCCGCCTCGCCCTCAGGCATGCCGGGGGTGCAGACCATGCTGCCGGTGATGCTGACCCACGTGGCAGCGGGCCGGCTCAGCCTGGAGCGTCTGGTGGACCTGACCAGCGCCGGCGCTCAGCGGCTGTTCGGCATCGCCGGCAAGGGCCGGCTGGCGGTGGGCTACGACGCCGACCTGACCGTGGTGGACCTGGCGGCGCGGCGCACCCTGTCCCACGCCGACATGGCCAGCCGCTGCGGCTGGACCCCCTTCGACGGCATGGAGGTGACCGGCTGGCCCGTGGCCACGATCGTGCGCGGCCAGATCGTCATGATCGAGGACGAGGTGGTGACGCCGCACCTGGGCGCGCCGGTGAGATTCCAGGAAACCCTGGGCGCCTGACCCCTCTTCCCTGCGGAAGAGAGGGAGACTACGCCGCCGCCGCCACCCGCGGGGCGGCCGGCCAGGCGACCGGCGGCAGGTGTTCGAACCCCGGCCTGGCCATCAGGAAACCCTGCTGCAGCCAGACGCCGAGGTCCAGCAGCGCCTGATGCTCGCCCAGCGTCTCGATGCCTTCGGCCAGCACCTCCACCCCGATCTCGCGGCACACGTACACCATGCCCCCCACCAGCAGCCGCTTCACCCGGTCGGTGTCGATGTCGCGGACCAGCTCCATGTCCAGCTTGACGATGTCGGGCTGGAACTTGGCCAGGAGTGTCAGGCCCGAATAGCCCGCCCCGAAGTCGTCGATGGCGGTGCGGAAGCCCAGCGCCTTGTAGGCGGCGATGATGCGGCCGAGGTGGCCGTGCTCCACCCGCTCGCTCTCGGTGAACTCGAACAGCAGCCGGTCCAGGGGGAAGCCGTTCCTTCGCGCGGTCGCCAGGGTCAGGCGGATGCAGGCGGCGGGGTCGTAGACTGCGTTCGGCAGGAAGTTGATGGAGAGCAGCGGCCCCTGCGCCGCCAGGCCCAGGCCCGCGGCGAGGTCGATCGCCTTGACCCGGCAGCCCTGGTCGAAGGCGTAGCGGTTGGTGGTGTCCACCGTCTCTAGGATGGTGGCCGCACCCTGGCCCGCGGGACCCCGCACCAGCGCCTCATAGGCGAACACGGTGCGGGTGCGCATGTCCACGATGGGCTGGAACGCCATGGTGAAGGGCGTCTCGAACCCCGCCCCGCCCCGGCAGCCGGCACAACCTTCAGCGCTCATCGCGACGACATCCCGAACACGGCGATCCATCTGTAGCTGAGAAGGACCTAACGAAGACCTGACGCGCCGACCGCGCTTTTCCGGAGCGCCGCGTTTGGGCGAGCACGCCCGAACACGCCCAAACACGGCCGAAGTCCGGCCGACTCCTGTAAAGGATTTAAGGGAGGAACCAGAAGGGCGCCGCGTCCCTACTCTACTGCATCAGCGTGCCGACGCAGGAGCCTACGCGCCTTGTCCCTCGCCTCCCTTGACGTTCCGCGCCTCCAGGTCGTGGAAAGCTGTGACGATGTGGCCGCCGCCGCGGGCGCCGCCCCCGCCCGGCCAGCGTGGCTCGGCCACACCGGCGGGTTCGTCGCTCATTACCTGCAGAGCCGCCCGCTACAGTTCCTGGCCCTGCTGGGCCTGGTGCTCGGCGCCTCGGGCTGCGGCGTCGGCGTGCAGTACGGCATGAAGCTGATGATCGACGCCATGACCACCGGCGCCGGCCATCCCAAGGCCATCCACCTCGCCCTGAGCGTGTTCATAGGCCTTGTGGCTGTAGAGGCGGTGATGTGGCGGCTGAGCGGCTGGCTCGGCGCGCGCACGACCATCAGGGCCGGCGTGGACATCCGGCTCGACCTGTTCCGCCACCTGTCCGGCCATTCCATGCGCTACTTCCAGGACCAGATGGGCGGCGCGCTCGGCCATCGCGTCACGGCCACCGCCGGCGCCTTCGGGGCCATCGTCAACCGCATGGTGTGGGACATCGCTCCCCCGTGCGTCAGCTTCATCGGCGCGCTGCTGCTGTTCTCCACCCTGGACGGCGCGATGACCGCCGCGCTGGCCGGTTTCGTGGGCGTGACCACCTTGAGCCTGGTCGCCTTCGGCCTGCGCGGCCGGCGCCACCACCGCGCCTACGCCCGCCGTTCCAGCGAGACCGGCGGCGAGCTGATGGACGTGATCAGCAACATGCTGGCGGTGAAGACCTTCTCCGCCCGCGACCGGGAGCGCGGCCGCCTGGCCGAGGCCTTCGGCGAGGAGGCTCACGCCCACACGCGCAGCTGGATGTACAACGAGAAGATCCGCGCAGCCAACGACGTGGCGCTCGTGGTCATGGCGGCCGCGACCCTGGTCTGGGCCGCGCACCTGTGGCGGATCGGCAAGATCACGCCCGGTGACGTGGTGCTGGTCTCCGCCCTCACCTTCCGCCTGCTGCACGGCTCGCGCGACCTGGCCATGAGCCTGATCGACATGGGCCAGCAGTACAGCTTCGTCGGCGAGACCCTGCGCCTGATCGGCCAGCCGCACGCCCTGCTCGATCCCGCGGAGCCCCGCCGTGCGCCGCCCCGGGACGGGGCGATCACCCTGGACAAGGTCAGCTTCGGCTATCGGCCGCAGACGCCCATCCTGCACAACCTCAACCTCCACATCCCGCCGGGCCAGAGGGTGGGGCTGGTGGGCGCCTCGGGCGCGGGCAAGTCCACCCTCACCCAGTTGGTCCAGCGCCTCTACGAGGTGAACAGCGGCCAGGTGCTGGTGGACGGCCAGCCCGTGCAGGCCTACGCGCAGGACGAACTGCTCGGCCGGATCGCCGTGGTGCCCCAGGAGGTGAGCCTGTTCCACCGCAGCGTTATGGAGAACATCCGCTTCGGCCGGCCCGAGGCCAGCGATGGGGAGGTGTTCGCCGCCGCCCGGGCCGCCCACTGCGACTTCATCGCCGACCTGCACGACGGCTACGATACCATCGTCGGCGAGCGGGGCGCCAAGCTCTCCGGTGGCCAGCGCCAACGCATCGGTATCGCCCGCGCCTTCCTGAAGGACGCGCCCATCCTGATCTTGGACGAAGCCACCTCCGCCCTGGACGCGGACTCGGAAGCCGCCGTGCAGCTGGCCTTGGGCGACCTGATGGAAGGCCGCACCGTCCTGGCCATCGCCCACCGCCTGTCTACCCTGACCGACATGGACCGCATCCTGGTGCTGGCGGACGGCGAGGTGGTGGAAGACGGCGCGCCCTTCGAGCTGCAGCGCCGCGGGGGCGCCTTCGCGCGGCTCTGGCGGCTGCAGAGCGAGGGGCGCATCCTCCCCCTCTCCCGCTCGCCGCTTAAGGTGGTCGGCTGACCTGTCGCGCAGGATCGCGGACTTGAAGGCGGAGCGGCGATGTTCCCCTTGCGTTCCGGAACGGAACAGGTACGTTCAATCTGTCATTGAGGCGCGTCCGGCCACCGCCGGCGGCTGAGAATCGTGGCAGAAGGACGCCGACAGTGAATCAGACGGTGTTACGGCTCGTGGGACAAGGTGACGGCGACAAGCAGCGGGCGCTCGACGCGGCGATCGCCCAGATCGACCGGGCGTTCGGCAAGGGCTCGGTGATGAAGCTGGGGTCGAAGGGCTCCAAGCTGGACATCGAGACCGTCTCCACCGGCTCGCTCGGGCTCGACATCGCGCTCGGCGTCGGCGGCCTGCCGCGGGGCCGGGTGATCGAGATCTACGGCCCGGAGAGCTCGGGCAAGACCACGCTGGCGCTGCACGTGGTGGCCGAGGCGCAGAAGACCGGGGGCGTCGCCGCCTTCGTGGACGCCGAGCATGCGCTGGACCCCGGCTACGCCGCCAAGCTCGGCGTGAACCTGGACGACCTCCTGGTCTCCCAGCCCGACACCGGCGAGCAGGCGCTGGAGATCGTCGACACCCTGGTGCGCTCGGGAGCGGTGGACGTGGTGGTGGTGGACAGCGTCGCTGCGCTCACGCCCAAGGCCGAGATCGAGGGCGAGATGGGCGACAGCCTGCCGGGCCTTCAGGCCCGCCTGATGAGCCAGGCGCTGAGGAAGCTCACCGCCTCGATCTCCAAGTCCAAATGTATGGTCATCTTCATCAACCAGATCCGCATGAAGATCGGGGTGATGTACGGCAGCCCGGAGACCACCACCGGCGGCAACGCGCTGAAGTTCTACGCCTCGGTCCGCCTGGACATCCGCCGCACCGGCTCGATCAAGCTGCGGGACGAAGTGGTGGGCAACAACGTCCGGGTAAAGGTGGTGAAGAACAAAGTCGCGCCGCCGTTCCGCGAGGTCGAGTTCGACATCATGTACGGCGAGGGCATCTCCAAGATCGGCGAGATCATCGACCTCGGCGTCAAGGCCGGGGTGGTGGAGAAGTCCGGCTCCTGGTTCTCCTACGACAGCCAGCGGGTGGGCCAGGGCCGCGAGAACGTCCGCGAGTTCCTGAAGAAGAACCCCGACATCGCGGCCAGGATCGAGGCCCAGGTCCGCACCAACGCCGCGCCCCTCACCGACAAGATGCTGGTGGCGCCGGAGCCTGACGAGGAAGACTGAGGCGAGGCCAGCCGCCCTTCTTCCTCCCCCTCGAGGGGAGGGTCGGGGTGGGGGC
>CAXUEN010000148.1:0-6075 GCA_964249945.1 uncultured Caulobacteraceae bacterium
CCCTCGCGCCGACCTAGCCCCCAACACCTTCGACAACGAGGGGGTCCCGCTGGTTAAGCCGCAGGGCTTCCGCGAGTACGACGCCCGCTGGGTGCTGGGGAAGGAGATCAACTACCTGGGCCTCACGGCGCTCGGCGTGGGCCTTGGGACCTACATCCACCAGGTGGGCGTGAAGCCCCGGGTGGTGGTCGGCCACGACTTCCGCTCCTATTCGCTGAACGTGAAGCAGGCGCTGAGCCTTGGCCTGATCGCCGCCGGGTGCGAGGTGCTGGACATCGGCCTTGCGCTCTCGCCCATGGCCTACTTCGCCCAGTTCGATCTCGACGCACCCTGCGTCGCCATGGTCACCGCCAGCCACAACGAGAACGGCTGGACCGGCGTGAAGATGGGCGCCTCGCCGCCCCTCACCTTCGGCCCGGACGAGATGGGCAGGCTGAAAGCCATTGTGCTGGGCGGTGAAGGCGTCGAGCGCGACGGCGGCAAGCTGACCCGGGTCGACGGGGTGATGGAGCGCTACATCGCCGAGGTCGCCTCTCGCACCAGGCTGACCCGCAAGCTCCGCGTGGTCGCCGCCTGCGGCAACGGCACCGCCGGCGCCTTCGCCCCTGACGCGCTCCGCCGGATGGGCGCCGAGGTGATCCCGATGGACTGCGCGCTCGACTATACCTTTCCCAAGTACAACCCGAACCCCGAAGACCACGAGATGCTGGTGTCCATGGCGGAGGCCGTGAAGCGCGAGGGCGCGGACCTCGCCTTCGGCTTCGACGGCGACGGCGACCGCTGCGGGGTGGTGGACGAGAGGGGTGAGGAAATCTTTGCCGACAAGATCGGGCTGATGCTCGCCCGCGACCTGTCGCAGACGCACAGGGACGCCAAGTTCGTGGTCGACGTGAAATCCACCGGCCTCTACGCCACAGACGCGGTGCTGAAGGCGAACGGAGCCTCCACCCTCTACTGGAAGACCGGCCACAGCTACATCAAGCGCAAGACCGCCGAGATCGGAGCGCTCGCCGGCTTCGAGAAGTCCGGCCATTTCTTCTTCAACGCGCCGCTGGGCCGCGGCTATGACGACGGGCTGGTGGCGGCGAGCGCCGTGCTCAACATGCTGGAGCGCAATCCCGGGAAGACGCTGAACCAGCTGAAGGGCGAACTGCCGCTGGCCTACACCTCGCTCACGATGAGCCCCCACTGCGACGACGACAGGAAGTACGGCGTGGTCGAGCAGGTGGTCGCCGAGTACCAGGCGCTGGCCGGCTCCGGCAGCAAAGTGCTGGGCCGCGCCGTCACCGAAGTGATCATCGTCAACGGCGTGCGCGTAGCCCTGGAGGACGGCTCCTGGGTACTGGTGCGCGCCTCCTCCAACAAGCCTGAACTGGTGGTGGTGGTGGAGAGCACCCGCTCCGCCGAGGACATGCGCGCCCTGTTCCACGACGAGGTGAAGACGCGCCTCGCCGCCCATCCCGAGGTGGGCGCCTACAATCAAGAAGTGTGAATACTCGTTTAGGTAGAGTTCTTGCTTCTCTCCCCTCGTCCTTAGAGGGGGAGAAGCCAAGTGTCCCAAGTCGAGATCATCCGTCGTCCCGCGGTGCTGGCGCCGCTCGCCTGCCGGATCGTATACGAAACGGTGGTGAGGGCCGCCGGCTCGCATCGCGGCGCCTTGCTGCAGGTCCGCACCGAGGCCCTGACCGCCTGCGTCCGCCGGGGCGCCGCCCGCAGCAGCCACATCGACGCGCCGGGCGCGGCGGCCGTGTCCTGGCTGAAGGCGACCTTTCGCCAGGACGACGAAGCGCTGCGCCGCGCCGCCGTCGCCGCCCTGGCGCTTGGGCTGGACGCCCGAGTGGCGGCTTGGCCGCCCGAGCTGCTCGAGCTGCACCCGGCCGCCCATGCCCGCCTGGCCGCCTTCCTGACGGCGAGCCGGCCCTACCACCCTGAGGCCTTCTCGCGCGACATGGCCTTCGTGGCCGGCCTGGCCTCGCCCGCAGGCGCGCTGACGGTCTGCATCCCGGATCCCGACCGCGCCGACAGCCTTGCTCCGCGGATCAGGCGCGCGGCGGGCGCCTTCTGCCGCCAGGTGCTGCAGTACGGCGCCGCTCCGGCGCGCGCCTGGCTGGAAGAGGTGGGCGCCCGACCATGGGCCGAGCTGCACGTCGATCTGCGCATGGTGGAGGACTTCAACGCCGAGGGTTTCCTTGGCTGCTATCGTCGCTTGGCGGCCCTGATGCGGGCGCGGACGGACCTGGCCGGCGTCTGCGGCGCCAGCTGGCTCTACGATCCCCAGCTCGCCCATGTCAGCCCGGACCTGGCCTTCGTCCGGCGGACGGCCGAGGACGGGGGCGCCCGGCTGATCCGGCTGCGGCCCGACCCGGTCCAGACCACCTACGCCACGGCCCGCTCGCCCGTCCGGCGCAGGCTGGTGGAGAGCGGCGCCTACCGGCCCGTCTGCTACGGCATGTACTGGACCCGCGCCGACCTGATCGCCTGGGCGGACCGCAGCCTCGCCGACAAAACTGCGAAGCGCCGTCCTCCGCTGAAGTATTTGCAAGTCGTTCGCGAATAGAGCGGCGATCTAGCTGCGCACCCCGCATGGACGGACCCGCAAGCCATCGCTATGTAACGCGGGCTTGCGGGAGCCCCCGCGGCGCTCGGCGGGAACCTGTGCGTCCCGTCCTCTCGAGCGCGCGAGCCCGCCGAACAGGAAAGACCGCACCCATGCCGTCCAAGGACAGCCTCAACACCCGCCGCGACCTGCAGGTGGGCGAGGAGACCTACGCCATCTACAGCCTGAAGGCCGCCGAAGAGGCCGGGCTGACCGGCATCTCGCAGCTTCCCGTCTCCATGAAGGTTCTGCTGGAGAACCTGCTCCGCCACGAAGGCCCCACCGTCTCCGAGGAGGACCTGCACGCGCTCGCCGCCTGGACCGAGAACCGCGGCAAGGTGGAGCACGAGATCGCCTACCGCCCCGCCCGCGTCCTGATGCAGGACTTCACCGGCGTCCCCGCGGTGGTCGACCTCGCCGCCATGCGCGACGCCATGAGGAAGCTCGGCGCCGACCCGGACAAGATCAACCCGCTGAACCCGGTGGACCTGGTCATCGACCACTCCGTCATGGTGGACCATTTCGGCACGCCGGAGGCCGCCGGCGAGAACGTCGACCGCGAATACGAGCGCAACGGCGAGCGCTACCGCTTCCTGCGCTGGGGCTCGTCGGCCTTCGACGACTTCCGCGTGGTGCCGCCCGGCACCGGCATCTGCCACCAGGTGAACCTGGAATACCTCGCCCAGACCGTCTGGACCGCCACCGACAAGGGCGAGAGCCTGAAGATCGAGGACGGCGGCTTCGCCGACAGCGAGACCGGCGAGCCGATGGAGGTCAAGTCCGCCATCTTCGCCTATCCCGACACCTGCGTTGGCACCGACAGCCACACCACCATGGTCAACGGCCTGTCCGTCCTCGGCTGGGGCGTCGGCGGGATCGAAGCGGAGGCCGCCATGCTCGGCCAGCCCATCCCCATGCTGATCCCCGAGGTGGTGGGCTTCAAGATGACCGGCAGGATGCCGGAGGGCGCCACCGCCACCGACCTGGTGCTCACCGTCACCCAGATGCTGCGCAGGAAGGGCGTGGTCGGCAAGTTCGTGGAGTTCTACGGCGACGCGCTGGCCCACCTGACCATCGAGGACCAGGCCACCATCGCCAACATGGCCCCCGAATACGGCGCCACCTGCGGCTTCTTCCCCGTCAGCCAAGCCACCATCAAGTACCTGACCGAGACCGGCCGCACCCCCGACCGCGTCGCCCTGGTGGAGGCCTACGCCAAGGAGCAGGGCCTGTGGGTGGACGAAACGACGCCCGATCCCGTCTTCTCCGACACCCTGGAGCTCGACCTCTCCACCGTCATGCCGTCGCTGGCCGGCCCCAAGCGCCCGCAGGACCGCGTGCTGCTGAGCGAGGCCTCCACCGCCTTCGCCGAGCATCTGGCCAACGACTTCGGCAAGGCCGGCCACGAGGCCCACCGGATCCCCGTCAAGCCCGAAGAGGGCCAGGAGGCCTTCGATGTCGGCCACGGCGACGTGGTGATCGCGGCGATCACCTCCTGTACTAACACCTCTAATCCCAGCGTGCTGATCGCCGCAGGCCTGGTGGCCCGCAAGGCGTACGCCAACGGACTGAAGGTGAAGCCCTGGGTGAAGACCTCGCTGGCCCCCGGATCGCAGGTGGTCACCGACTACCTGACCAACGCCGGCCTGCAGGCGGACCTCGACGCCCTAGGCTTCAACCTGGTGGGCTATGGCTGCACCACCTGCATCGGCAACTCCGGGCCCCTGCCCCAGAACGTCAGCGACGCGGTGAACGCCGACGACCTGGTGGCCGTCAGCGTGCTGTCCGGCAACCGCAACTTTGAGGGCCGGGTGAACCCGGACGTGCGCGCCAACTACCTGGCCTCCCCGCCGCTGGTGGTGGCCTATGCGCTCGCCGGCTCCATGCTGTTCGACATCACCCGCGAGTCGCTGGGCAATGACAGCGAAGGCTGCCCCGTCTACCTGCGCGACATCTGGCCGAGCTCGGAAGAGATCGCCACCATCCAGCGCGAGGTGGTGACCAACGCCCTGTTCGCCACCCGCTACGCCGACGTGTTCAAGGGCGACGCGCACTGGCAGGACATCCAAGTCTTCGGGGGCGAGACCTACACCTGGGAGGGCGACAGCACCTACGTGCAGAACCCGCCCTACTTCGAGGGCCTGTCGATGACGCCCAAGCCCGTCACAGACATCCAGGAGGCGCGTATCCTGGCCATCTTCGGCGACAGCATCACCACCGACCACATCTCCCCCGCCGGCAACATCCGCAAGACCTCGCCCGCCGGCCAGTACCTGATCCAGCACGGCGTGGACGTGGCCGACTTCAACTCCTACGGCGCGCGCCGGGGCAACCACGAGGTGATGATGCGTGGCACCTTCGCCAACATCCGCATCAGGAACAAGATGACGCCGGACATCGAAGGCGGCGTCACCAAGCACTATCCGTCGGGAAACGTGATGGCGATCTACGACGCCGCCATGCAGTACCAGACCGAAGGCCGCCCGCTGGTGATCTTCGCCGGCAAGGAATACGGCACCGGCTCGTCGCGCGACTGGGCGGCCAAGGGCACCAAGCTGCTGGGCGTGCGCGCCGTGTTCGCCGAGACCTACGAGCGCATCCACCGCTCCAACCTGGTCGGCATGGGCGTCCTGCCCCTGCAGTTCCAGGTGGAGGGCTGGTCGCGGCTGGGTCTCACCGGCGAGGAGATCATCACCATCCGCGGCCTAAACCAGCTCGCCCCCCGCAAGACCCTGATGGTCGAGCTGTTCCGCCCGTCAGACCACAAGGTGGCCCGCTTCCCGGTCACCTGCCGCATCGATACGGAGACGGAGCTGGACTACTTCCGCGCCGGCGGCGTCATGCCCTACGTCCTGCGCAATCTGGCGCGTGGCGTGCATGAACCAGAGGGCGAGCCCCAGTTGCAGGCGGCGGAGTAGGTCCTCTGCACGGCGGGCTATCGCGTCTCGATTGAGGCGCGCCCTTCCTCTCGATGAAGGAAGGGCATGTGCGGCGGCCCGTCCGGGGGCAAGTCAGTGCGGACCGACGCTATCGGTCGGTCCTACGGTCGGATTGCCCTCCGGCCCCGTCGGCGCTTCCGGGGAACCGCCGCCGCGTGGCGTGAGGCCCGGCTGACCGATCTTGGCTGTCTCGTGCTGCTGAGCAGCGGCCTTCAGGCCCGCCACGCCGCCTGCCGGCTCCCCGAGCGGGCCGTAGCCAGCGCATCCCGATAATGACGCCGCCATCAGCGGCGCGGCCGCCAGCAGGACACGGATCGAAACTGGTCGGCGCTGGCTGGGCAAGTTCATGTAAAGCCAACGGAGGGCCGGAAGCAGCGTTCCCGACGCACGGGCTTTCCCCCTCGCGGCACGGGGCCTATGCGTCCGTCTCGCCATCCGAGGGACAGATGATCCGGCCGGGCCCGCTCAACCTGATCACCGACGTGCCCGGCCTGGAGGTCGGCAGCGCCACCGACGAGCGTGTGCGGACCGGCGTCACCG
>CAXUEN010000149.1:0-6065 GCA_964249945.1 uncultured Caulobacteraceae bacterium
CGTCACTGCCGCCGCCGACCGGCCTGCCGGAGAAGGGACAGCCGCTCATCGAGACGCCCGCATCAGCGTGTTCACGTCGTCTTCCACATAATAGAAGCCGGAGTTGTCGGGCAGCATGGCGATGCCGAACAGGTCGCCGTTGCCGGGGGGCGACTGGGCCTGATCGTTGTCGATCCACTGGGCGTAGATCTGCTTGCCGGCGGCGGGGTCGACCTCCACCACCCGCCCGTCTTTGCCGTTGCAGGCCAGCAGGTGCCCTTCCGGTGTCCAGGCCAGGGCCAGGGGCCAGGCCAGCAAGCCATCGTGGCTCACCACCTTGCCCGTGCCGGCGCTGTCGGTGCGGGTCAGGGCGTCGGGGATGGCGGTGATCACGTTGTCCAGCCCGTCGGTGACGTAGAGGGTGCCGTCCGCGCCCAGCGCCTCGCCCGTGGGGCCGAGCAGGAAGTTGTCCCGGTCGGCGCGCTGGGCGAAGCCGTCGCCCACCACCGTCTCCTCGGCGATCTCCGGCGGCTTGCCCTCGGGGACGTTGAGCTTGATGCGCAAGACGCTCGCCTTCTTCACGACGACAGGCAGCTTGGTCTTCGGGTCGAGCACAGTAGGCGCCGGGATGCCCTCGCCGGCCATGCTTATGAAGAGCGTGGCGGTGGCCCCGTCGTCCTTCACCGCCATGTTGCCCCACGGGTCGATGATGTGCGAGCCGGACCAGACCCGCACCGGCTTGCCGTCGGGGTCGAACACGATCAGGCAGCCGTCGCCCTTGGTGGCGGTGGTGCCGTCTTCGCTGGGGGTGGAGCCCACGATCACCCAGCCGGTCTTGAGCATGGTCATCGACGTGGTGAGGCCCACCCCGCCCGGGCACTGAGCCATCTTGTGCGACAGCTTGGCGAACAGGATGGTCTGCCTGGTGGAGGGACGGTAGAGCACGATGGTGGTGCCCGTGCCCTGCAGGTTGGACAGGTTGTTGAAGTTGTCGACCAGCACGTCGTCCTTCTGCACCTTGCCCGCGCTGACCGGCGCCACCACGATGGCGTAGGGGTTCAGGTCGCCGTTGTCGGTGACGCTGGAGGTGAGCGTGGAGTGCCGGTGGATGGTCTCCAGGTAGCCCTGCGGCGCGGCGTGGGCGACGGCGGCGAGGCTGAAGACGGCGCTGAGGCCAAGCAGAGCCCTCCCCCATCCGTTCATCCCGGCGAATGCCGGGATCCAGATCGCAAGGCGGGAGGCCATCGGATTAGCGTACATGCGCTTCCGTCCAATCGGCCGGCGTGAAGCCTTATGAACTGGGTCCCGGCATGCGCCGGGACGAGCGGGGGCGAGGGCGCGGCTGTCAGAACAGGACATTGGTCCGCACTCCAAAGACGGCTTCATTCTTCACGCGGTTCATAGGCTGGTTCGGCTCGGCGACGCCGCCGCCGGGGGTGAAGACGTACTGGAAGTCGGGCTGGATCTGCCACCAGGGGCGGATCTGGTACTGGTAGGTCGCTTCGATGAAGGTCTCGTCGTGGCGGGCTGGACCATAGATAGTCGGATCCTCGGCCTGCGCCACCGCGGCTGTGTCGCGGTCGGCCTCGGTGACCCGGTGGCTGACCTTGGCGTAGCCGAGGCCCACCGCGAGCGTGTCGTCCGGCCGGTTGGCCACGGGATCGTGGTAGGTCAGGCCGACGTTCGCGCTGAAGCTGAGGAAGTTCCGGTCCGCCTGCGGCGAGCCCATCAGCCGGGTGAAGGCGCTGACCGAGCGGTTGGGGTCGTCCGGCTGGCGCCACAGCATCTGGTCGGCCACGCCATAGACCGAGTACTGGCCCCGGTGGCGGCGGGCCGCCCCGTCGCTGAGCGGCGAGGCGAGCGGCACGCCGTGGTCGTCGAAGCGCTCGTCGTCGAACTCTTCGGAGTCGTACCAGGCGCCGACCTTGTAAGTGTGGCCGAGGGGCGCGCCGGCCCCCGGCATCACCATCGCGCCAAGCGCGGGGTAGGTGTACTGCAGTTCCACGAAGGTGAGCGTGCCGCCGTTGGTGGGGAAGCTGGTCCCCGACGGGTTCACCTGCTGGGGGTCGCCGAAGGTGTTGGACGCCGGGCTGCCGTTGAACACGCCCACTAGGATGTTCACCGGATCGACGGGCCGCCAGCGGAAGCGCACGGCCGGCGCGGACAGCGGATAGGCCGGCCCGCCGCCCGGCAGGTCGTAGGACGGCAGGGCTGGCCAGCCGAACATGGTGTTGACGAAATACAGAGCGTTGGGGCTGACGATGAACTCCTGGTCGGCGCTGATCAGCCCGACCTTCACGTCGGCCCGATCCTCGTCCAGGAACTTCTGGTCGTACCAGAGCTCCCACAGCCGCGTGGCCCTGTCGGACTCGATGCCGCTGGCGGTCTGGATGGTCCCGAGATTGTCGGCCGAGAGGTTGCGGCCGTGGATCTGCAGGGCGCTGGCGTTGAACAGCCCGCCGTACCAGCCGAGGGCGCGCTGGGTGTTCAGCTGGAAGATGGCTTGGGTCAGGCCGTCGTACTCCGCGCCCTTGTGGATGCCGCCGGTGGCGTCGCCGAGCACTTCGCTGGTCTCCTGGATCGCCAGGGAGGCGCCGTACCTGCTGAGTTCGGCGCGCAGCCCGAACAGGTCGCCGAGCAGGTAGCTCGACTTCTTCAGGCTGGACAGATAGCCGCTGAAGCCTTGCGGCGCGCCCCCGGCCGCCTGCTCGGAGCTGACCGGCGCCGACAGGGCCGGGGGCGAGGCCCGGGCCCCGCTCGCGACCCCGGCCAATCCTAGCGCTGCACCCATTATCCGTGCGGCGCCGCCCCCCGGCAGTCTCCGCAAAAGCGTCGATCCGCTCACCACCCACCCCATCCAGACCCGCTCTATAGGCGGTCGAGAGGGCTGCTATAGATGAGACTGACTTGCAGATGCAATGAAATTGCGACGCGCTCGCAATATGGAGCGGGCGTTCAGGCGACCTTGCCGAAGTCGGGGGCGCGCTTCTCCAGGAAGGCGGTGAGGGCTTCGCGGGCTTCGGGCGAGCCGAGCTGGCGGCTGAACACCTCGTTCTCCTCGGTCATGCGGCGGAGCCCGCTGTCGGGGTCGGCGCGCATCAGCCGCTTGGACTGGCGGAGCGCCTCCGGGGGCTTGGCGGCGAGGCGGCGGGCGAAGTCCAGGGCGGCGGCGTCCAGCCCGGCGGGCTCAACCACGCGGTTCACCAGGCCGAACGCCTGGGCGGTGGCGGCGTCGAGGGAATCCGCCAGCAGCAGCAGCTCGGCGGCGCGCTGGGGGCCGATCCGGGCCGGCAACAGCCACGAGCTGGCGAACTCCGGCACCAGGCCCAGGTTGACGAAGGGCGTCTGGAAGCGGGAGCGGGTGCTGGCCACCACCAGGTCGCAGTGCAGCAGCAGGGTCGTGCCGATGCCGATGGCCAGCCCGTCCACGGCCGCCACGACCGGCTTCTCCGCCCGGCTGAGCGCCAGCATGAAGCGGCGCACGGGCGGCTCCTCGTCGGACTTGGGCCGGTTCAGGAAGTCGGTGAGGTCGTTGCCGGCGGTGAAGGCCCCGCCCTCCCCGCCGATGATGATCGCGCGCACGGACGCGTCGGCTTCCGCGGCCAGCAGGGCGTCGGCCATGGCGGCGTACATCTCGCCGAGGATGGCGTTCTTCTTCTCGGGCCGGTTCATCCGCACCTCGGCCACGCCGCGCCCTGCGCGATAGATCACCTTGTCCGACATGGTTTGCAGCCTCCTTCGCCGCCGATCCGGCCGCCTGTCGCGGACCTATAGCTGAAAAGCCGGTATGTAGAGGACCGGGCTTGCGCGCTCACGCCGCCGCCCGCTCCGGCGCGCGCCGGTGGAATTCCAGGACGCCGTCGTCCAGCCGGCTGAACTTCAGGTCGAGCAGGTCCAGGGCGTAGTTCTGGCGCAGCTTCCAGGGCGCCTTGGAGCCCTGCTTGGGGAAGTTGTCGATGGCGCGCTGGACGTAGCCGGAGGTGAAGCTGAGCATGGGCTCCTCGGTCAGGGCCGGGTCGCGCTTGCGCGGGACCGCGAAGGCCTGGCCCCGCGCGTCCATGTGGTTCAGCAGGCGGCAGACGTAGTCGCAGGTCAGGTCGCACTTCAGCGTCCAGGAGGCGTTGGTGTAGCCGAAGCAGGACGCCATGTTGGGCACGTCGCTGTACATGCAGCCCTTGTAGCCCATGGACTGGGAGAGCCTGACGGGGGCGCCGTCCACCACGACCGCCATGCCGCCCAGGTGCTGGAGGCGCAGGCCTGTGGCGGCCACCACGACGTCCGCCTCGAGCATCTTGCCCGACTTGAGGCGGATGCCGGTGGGCGTGAAGGTGTCGATGTGGTCGGTGACCACCTCAGCCTTGCCGCTGTTCAGCGTATCGAACAGGTCCGCGTCCGGGACCAGGCACAGCCTCTGGTCCCAGGGATCGTAGGGCGGGGTGAAGTGGGAGGCGATGTCGTAGTCGGGGCCCAGGTGCTGGCGCAGGAAGCCGAGCAGCCGCTCGCGGGTCTTGGCCGGGCGCTTGCGCGCCAGGTTGTAGAACAGCATGCCCAACAGCACGTTGCGCCAGCGGATCAGGCCGTAGGCGAGCCTGGCCGGCAGGCGTGCTCGCAGCCTGTCGGCGAACGCATCCACCGAAGGGCGGGAGACCACGTAGGTGGGCGTGCGCTGCAGCATGGTGACGTGGGCGGCGCTCTGCGCCATCGCCGGCACGAGGGTCACCGCCGTGGCGCCGCTGCCGATCACCACCACCCGCTTGCCGGCGTAGTCGAGATCGTCTGGCCACTGTTGGGCGTGGACCAGCCGGCCACCGAAGCTCCCGGCGCCTGAAAAGTCCGGCATGTGGCCGCCGGAATAGTCGTAATAGCCCGTGCAGGTGAACAGGAAGGCGCAGGTGAAGGCCACGCGCGCGCCGTCGCTCCGCTCGACCTCCAGCGTCCAGAGCCCCTCGGCCGAGGACCAGGACGCAGCCGTCACCTTGTGGCCGAAGCGGATGTGACGCTCCAGGCCGTCCTCGGCCGCCGTCTGGCGGATGTAATCCAGGATGGAAGGACCGTCGGCGATGGCCTTGGCCTCCGTCCACGGGCGGAAGGCGTAGCCCAGGGTGTACATGTCGCTGTCCGAGCGGACGCCCGGATAGCGGAACAGGTCCCAGGTGCCGCCTATGGCCTGCCGCCCCTCAAGGATGGTGAAGGTCTTGCCCGGGCATTGGGCCTGCAGGTGGTGGGCGGCGCCGACGCCGGAAAGGCCGGCGCCGATGATGATGACGTCGAAACGGGTCTCGCTCATCCGGAGGCCCCGAAGGCGCGCCCGGCCATGGCCTCGACGAAGGCGGCCACCTCGTCGGGTCGGGTCAGGGGGATCATGTGGCCGCCGCCCTCCACGGTCCCGTAGGTCAGGCCGGGGACCTGCCCGGTCATGGGCGCGCCGTGGACCTGCGGGTCCAGCAGGCGGTCCTCGGCGCCGAAGAGGATCCCCGCCGGCAGAGCCAGCGTGGGATAGCGGGCCTGGAAGCCCGGCAGGTCCTCGCTGGCGGCCACCAGGTCGGTGGAGGTGGAGTAGAAGGCCTGCGGCCGCAGGCTGAGCATGCCGCCGCCGCGGGTGGCGAAATCGTCCGGCGCCGCCTCGGGCCCGAACACCATGGCCAGCACCGCGTCGCGGTTGCGGATCGCCACGGGGGCTGCCAGGGTCCAGGCCACCAGCCATCTGAGGAGGGGCGAGCGGATGAACAGCCCGGCGAAGGCCTTGGGCGGGGCATTCTGCGACTGGGTGAGCGGTGAGATCAGGGCCAGCCCGCTCACCGTCCGGGGATGCTCCAGCGCCACCGCGAGCGCCAGGGCGCCGCCCAGCGAGTGGCCCACCAGCAGCGGCCGCTTTAGCCCGAGATGGCGGATGAAGCCCGCCACCACCTCGGCCTGCACCCCCAGCCGGGCCGAGACGCCCGGCGCGCGACGGGAGTAGCCGGCGCCCGGCCGCTCCATCACCACCACCCGGTAGCGGTCCTTCAGCCGGTCCACCAGGGCGTAGGTGAAGTTGCGCATCTGGCCGCCCAGGCCGTGCACCATCAGGATCGCCGGTCCGGCGCCCA
>CAXUEN010000150.1:0-6061 GCA_964249945.1 uncultured Caulobacteraceae bacterium
CCAAGGGAATCCGTTATGAGCATCAACAGCGCGCTGAACGCCGGCGTCTCGGGCCTGGTCGCCAACTCCGCCGCCCTAGCCACCATTTCCGACAACATCGCCAACTCCAACACCATCGGCTACAAGACGGCGGATACCGAGTTCGGCGACATCGTCACCAACTCCTCGCTGGTGGGCGACTATGACGCCGGTGGCGTGCTGGCCTCCACCCGCCAGCTGGTCACCGCCCAAGGCAACCTGCAGCAGACCTCCTCCACCACCGACCTGGCCATCTCGGGCCAAGGCATGTTCGTCACCACCTCGACGCCCACTCCCACGGTGACCGACACGCGCAACTTCACCCGGGCGGGTTCCTTCACGCTCAACAATACGGGCTATCTGGAGAACGCCTCAGGCCAGTACCTGCAGGGATGGCCGGTGGCCGCCGACGGCACGGTGACCACCAATCCGACCAGCCTCACATCGCTGCAGACCATAAACGTGGGCGACGTCGGCGGCACGGCCACGCCCACCACCATGCTGTCGCTGAACGCCAACCTGAACGCCGCCCAGACGGTGAACGCGGCGGTGACGGCGGGGACCTACAGCGCGTCCAGCACCTCCACCAGCATGGCCGCCTACGACGCCGGCGCCACAACAGGCACCAAGCCGGACTTCACCATCTCGGTGCCCGTGTCCGACAGCCAGGGCGGCCAGCGCACGCTGCAGCTGAACCTGCTGAAGTCCTCCACCGCCAACACGTGGGACGCGGAGCTGGTGGCGAGCCCGGCCAGCGACGTGCAGGACGGCTCAGGGCTCACCGACGGCCAGGTCGCCACTGGGACGGTGACGTTCAACGCCGACGGCAGCCTCGACATGGCGTCCTCGACCCTGTTCCAGTCGGGAGCCTTCTCCACCAGCACGGGCTCCACCAGCCCCACCCTGAACGTCGGCGCCTCCACCACCACGCCGGCCGCAGGCCAGGTCTCCTGGGGCTCGAGCCTCGGCGTCGGCGCCCAGGCCATCGCGTTCGACGTGAGCAAGGCGCCGGGGGGCCTCAGCCAGTACGCCAGCGCCTCGGTCACCCAGTCGGTGGAGACCAACGGCACCCAGTTCGGCAACCTGACCAGCGTGGACATCGACGACCAGGGCTTCGTCACCGCCGTCTACGACAACGGCGTCTCACGCAAGATCGCCCAGGTGGCCGTAGCCACCTTTCAGAACGAGGACGGGCTGAAGTCAGTGTCCGGCGACAACTACCAGGTGTCGGCCGCCAGCGGGACCTACAACCTGAAGACCGCCGGCTCCGGGGGGGCCGGAACGATCTCGCCCTCGACGCTGGAGTCCTCCACCGTGGACCTCAGTCAGCAGTTCTCCGGCCTGATCGTAACCCAGGAGGCCTACTCCGCCTCCACCAAAATCCTGACGACTGCGGACCAGATGCTGCAGTCGCTGATTAGTATCAAGCAGTAGTAGAAGTAAGCGACGCGACCCTTCTGACCACTCCTTAACTTCTCTGAATGTGCCAGAAAGAGACACTTCGGTTATGAGCCTCTTTACTAATGCCGTTAAATGCCCGTTATGCGCCATCGGCTATCTTCCGGTCCGTAGGTGATCGGGAGGGCATAGAAATGCTCCAAGCACAGAGGCTGGACGCCAAGGGCGAGCGGTATGTCGTAGGCCCAACGGGCGCACGCCTGACGCTGGACGACTTGCCGCCGGTCGATACCCAGCGCTGGGTGATCCGGCGCAAGGCCGAGGTGGTGGCGGCGGTCCGGGGCGGCCTGCTGACCATGGAGGATGCCTGCCGGCGCTACAAGCTGACGGACGAGGAGTTCGCCGGCTGGCAGCAGTCCATCGAGCGCCACGGCTTGGCGGGCCTTCGGACCACCCGCATCCAGCAGTACCGCTAAGCCCCTCCCTCGCGGGAGCCTGGAAGGCCGGGTCCGGCGACGAGCCCGGCCTTTGCGCGTCCGCCCCCGGCCGGCGACCGGCCCGGCTACGACGCCAAGGGATTACCGAGCCACGCCACGGAAGCCGTGAGCAGCAGGACCGCGAGCGCGCAGACCACCGCATAGGTCGCCGGCCGCCTCGCATGCCGCCTCAGCCGAGATTTGGGGGCGTCGCCAGATTTTATCATTTACGTCAACACGGCTGTCGCCATGTCAAAGGGGTGAGCAGCGACCAGATGCGAATGACGGCCTTAGACGTTGACACCTCAACCGTTTTGGCCTTTGTAAGGAATTGCGAAGGTCACGGCGCTGAGACGCTGAGCCTCCGGCGTTTCGGGGAGGAAACGCCCTCTTAAATTGAAAAGCAAGAAAAAGCCTTACCCGCCGCGTTTCCCCGCGGCGGGTTTTTGGCGTTCTGGAGGATTTTTCTTGGGCGGCTGCAACCCTTCTCCTCCCTGGGCGGAAGGGGGAGGAGCTTTGTCTCTCACCAGATGTGCGCGCGCTCGTCGGGGGCGAGGTACAGGGCCTGCCCTGGCTGCACGTTGAAGGCCGGGTACCAGGCGTCGACGTTACGCACCACGCCGTTGACGCGGAAGCGCTCCGGCGAGTGCGGATCCACCACCAGCCGCTGGCGCTGAGCGTCGTCGCGCGTCTTGCCCCGCCAGACCTGGGCCCAACCCAGGAACACCCGCTGGTCGCCGGTGAATCCGCCCACCACCGGCGCGGGGCCGCCGTTCAGCGAGGCGTGGTAGGCGTCCAGCCCCAGGTTGATGCCGCCCGAATCGGCGATGTTCTCGCCCATGGTCAGCTTGCCGTTCACGTGCGCGCCCGGCAGGGGGGCGTAGCTATCGTACTGGGCGCCCAGCCGGTCGGCCCGGGCCTGGAAGCGGGTGGCGTCTTCCGGCGTCCACCAGTCGCGCAGACGCCCGGTCGAATCGAACTTCCGGCCCTCGTCGTCGAAGCCGTGAGTCATCTCATGACCGATCACGCCGCCGATGGCGCCGTAGTTCACCGCCGGGTCCGCGTGGGGGTCGAAGAAGGGCGGCTGCAGGATGGCGGCCGGGAACACCACCTCGTTCCAGACCGGGTTGTTGTAGGCGTTCACGGTCTGGGGCGTCATGTCCCACTCCGACTTGTCCACCGGCCTCGCCAGCCGGCTGACCTGGCGCGCCCATTCGAAGGCCTGTGAGCGTTCCACATCGCCGGTCACGTCGTCCGGCCGGATTACCAGGGCGGAGTAGTCGCGGAAATGGTCGGGATAGCCGATCTTGATCGTGTAGCCGGCCAGTTTCTTCAGGGCCTCCTGCTTGGTCGCCGGCCCCATCCAGGTCAGGTTCTCGATCCGATGACGGAAGGCGAGCTTGAGGTCGGCGACCAGCAGCTGCATCTTGGCCTTGGACTCGGGGGGGAAGTACTTGTCGACGTAGATCTGGCCGACCGCCTCGCCCATGCCGAGGTCCACCGCGCGCACCGCCCGCTTCCAGCGCACCTGGATCTGGGGCTGTCCGGACAGCCCCTTGTTGTGGAACTCGAAGCTCGCCTGGACGAAGGCGTCCGACAGGTAGGGCGCAGCCGCGTCGGCGATACGGACCGCCTCCCAGGCCTTCAGCACGTCGAGGGGCGTCTGCTGGTAGAGGGCCGCGATCTTGGCGATGGCGGTCTTCTCCTGCTCGATCACCCGCTCAGTCGAGCCCAGGTCAGCCGCGTGCAGGAAGGGACGCCAGGGGAAACCGGGATCGGCGGCTTCCACCTCGGCGACCGTCATGGGGTTGTAGATCTTGTCCGGGTCCCGCTCGTCCTCCTTCGCCCAGCTGACCTCTGCGATCTGGGTCTCGAAGGCCACCACCTTGGCGGCGGTCCCAGCCGGGTCGCTCCAGCCGATCAGCCCCAGCAGCTTGGCGGCGTAATCCTGGTAGAGCGCCTTCTTGGCCGCGAACTCCGGCTTCAGGTAGTAGTCGCGGTCAGGCAGGCCGAGCCCCGACTGGGAGATGTGGACGGCGTAGCGGTCGGGGTCCTTCTCGTCGGTGTCGATGCTGACGTCGATCAGCGAGGCGAAGAAGCCGTCGTTCTCGCGCCCCATCAGGGCGGCCAACGCCGCCTTGTCCGACGCGGCCCGCACCGCGTCCAGGTCGGGCTTCAGCGGCGCCGCCGCCAGGCTGTCGGCCCGGGCCTGGTCCATGAAGGCGCGGTAGAAGGCGCCGATCTTCTGCGGCGAGGTGGTGGGCTGGGCGGTGGCGCCGGCGGCGGCCTGCTCCAGGATCGCGTGCACCCGCGCTTCCGACAGCACCGCCAGCTGGGCGAAGGCGCCGTAGTTGGAGCGGTCCGGCGGGATCAAGATCTTGGACACCGCGGTCCCGTCGGTGAAGCCGAAGAAGTCGTTGCCGGGCAGGATCGCCTTGTCCTCGCCGGAGACGTCGAAGCCCCACGTCCCGTAATGAGGCGTCGGCGGCACGTCGACCGCTCCGCCCGCCGCCCCGGGCTGGGCGTGGGCGGCGCCCGCGCAGAGAACCGCCGCACAGGAGGCGGCGAGCCACGTGACTTTCTTCATTGACCAGGAACTCCGACGGAACGGACGACCCATGCCGTGACCGCCGGAGTTTGGCCCATTAACTTTCCGTCATGCAAGCCGGCCCCGTCAGCTTCCGGCCGGAAGGTCGGGAGATTCGAACAGGCCGACCAGCTCGCCCTTGGCCATGGTCGTCCCCTTCAGCGCCTCCACCAGGTGCTCCAGCGAGGTGTCGGGACGAAAGCCCAGCGACTTGCTGAGGGCGAACAGCTGGAAGTGGTAGTGGTGCACACCGTGCGCCTGCGGCGGGGCCATGCCCGTCCAGCCGTGGCCGCCCTTGCCGTTCAGCCCCTGGGTCGCACCGGCCAGCGCCTCAGGGTGCGCCTTGTCGCCAAGGTTGGCGGGGAGCGAGGTCGCGGTCCCGGGGATGTCCCACACCACCCAGTGGACCATGGGCTCGTCGCGCGGCGCGTCGGGGTCCTCCACGATCAGCACGTAGCTGTCCGCCGCCATCATCCCGCTCCATTCAAGCGGTGGAGAGGTGTTGTCGCCGCCCGCCGAAAACACCGGGTCGATCCAGCCGTCCGCGTTCACCGCGGTGGAGGTGACCACGATGCCGCCGTGCTCGTAGGGCTCCACCCGCAGCCCGCTGATCGCCTTGCCGGAATGGGCCTGCCCGGACGGTGCGGCCTCGGAATGACCCGGCGGGGAATGAAGGTGGGTGTTGCGGTTGGCCATGGTCGCAGTCTCCGTATCGGGGAAGAAGCCGTCTGGCGGGGTAAGGTTTCGGCCGGCGGCGATCCGGCGCGCTTCCGCGGACGGGCGACGCAGCGTATGGCCCTGTCCGTGCCCAAACGACCTCCGACCCGCGCCGCGGCGCGCGCTGCAGCCGCAAGGCCCGTCGCCGCCAAGACGCAGGCGGTCCGGACGACGGCCGTCCGGACGGCGGCGCAGGCGCCCTCCCTGCGGCTGGAGGCCCTGCACCCGGCGCCGGTCTGTGGGGTGGACGAGGCGGGGCGCGGGCCCTGGGCCGGACCCGTCGCGGCCGCCGCGGTGATCCTGGACGCCAGCTGCATCCCGCAGGGCGTCAACGACTCCAAGACGCTGAACGCCAGATCGCGCGAGCGGCTGGAGGCGGAGATCAAGGCCAGCGCGCTGGCCTGGTGCGTGGCCTTCGCCTCGGTGGAGGAAATCGCCGAGCTGAACATCCTGCACGCCACGGGCTTGGCCATGCACCGGGCGGTGGCGGGGCTGCAGATCGCCGCCGCCCACGCCCTGGTGGACGGCAACTACCCCTTCAAGCTCCCCTGCCCGGTGAAGACGGTGGTGCGGGGCGACGCCCTGTCGCTCTCCATCGGGGCGGCCTCGATCCTGGCCAAGACGGCGCGGGACCGGCTGATGCGCGAGTTGGACGAGACCTATCCCGGCTACGGCTTCGCCGCCCACAAGGGCTACAACGCGCCGATTCACGTGCAGGCGCTGCGCACGCTCGGCCCCTGCGCGATCCACAGGCGGGCTTGGCGGCCCGTGCGGCTGGTTCTGGAGGGCCGCGACCCGCGCGACCCCGGCCTCGACGACGCCGCCTGAGCTCCGCCGCGTGAATTCCGCCGCATGAGTCTGGGCG
>CAXUEN010000151.1:0-6008 GCA_964249945.1 uncultured Caulobacteraceae bacterium
GCCAGGGAGCGGGCGCTGACGGCCTCGCGCGGGCCGAATGCGGAGCGGTGCAGCACCCCGGCTGCGGCGCAGAAGGCCGGTCCGGCGGCGGCCTCGGCCAAGTTCGGAGCGCGCCTCGGCCGGGCCAGGCGCACGGGGCGGTCGAACACGCGCACGGCGACCTCGCGCACGCCGGCGAGCTGGCTGGCGCCGCCGGTCAGCACGATGGAGGCGGCGGGGTCGACCGGCGCACCCGACGCCTTAAGCCGCTCGCGCACTAGCTCCAGGGTCTCCTCGACCCGGGGCGCGATGATGCCTTTAAGCAAGCTGCGCGGCGCGACGACTGGGCCGGCGCCAGGGTCGTCGCCGCGAGGCGGAGCCTCGATGGTTTCGCGGTCTTCGTTGGCGCTGGCGATGGCTGAGCCGTGCAGGGTTTTGATGCGCTCGGCGCCGGCGGTGGTGGTGGACAGCCCGCGCGCGATGTCGGCGGTGACGTGGCTGCCGCCGACCGTCAGGCTGTCGACGTGGAGCAGGGAACCATCACCGAACACGGCCACCGAGGTCGAGCCGCCGCCCATGTCGATGCAGACGGCGCCCAGGTCCATCTCGTCATCTTCCAGCGCCGCAAGCGCGGAGGCGAAGGGGGCGGCGACCACGCCGTCGAACTGCAGGTGCACCAGCTCCAGGCAATGGCCGAGGGTCTGGAAGGCGCTCTCGTTCATGGTGACCACCAGCAGGTCAAGGCTGAGCTGGCGGCCAAACATGTTGCGGGGGTCGCGAACGCCGCGGGCGCCGTCGACCGACCAGGCGATGGGCAGCAGGTGGATCGGGCGGCGGCCCAGGAACCTAGCCTGGGCGACGGCCAGCTGCAGGGCGCGCGACAGGTCATGGTCGCTGATCGGGCGGCCTGAGAGCTGGATGGTGGTGGAGGTGCGGTGGCTCGCGAGCTGGCCGCCGGCGGTGGTGATGACCACGCCGCCGACGTTGACGCCGGCCATGCTCTCGGCGCGCTCCACGGCCTGGGCGATGGCGTGCGCCGCCTCGTCCATGTTGATGATCGCACCGCCGCGCACGCCCGCTGAGCGCACGTGAGCGACGCCTGTGACGTTGATGGAGCGTGTGTCGCGGTTGGCCCCATCCGGCTTCATGATGAAGCAGCCGATCTTCGAGGCGCCGATGTCCACCGCCGCCACCAGCGGCTGGCGACCGCCGGAGAGGACCTTAAGGCCGTCGCGGGCATTTTGGCGGTCCCGAAGCGTCGACATCTTCCTGTTCCCCTTAGGTCTTAGTCGTGGCGGCGACCGCAGCCGTCTGCGGCGCGAGCGCCTGCGGCTTGGGCGTAGGTGTTTGCGGTGCGGCGGCAGGGGCGCGGGGGCGCACCACCACCATCTCGGGATCGCGCAGGTCGATGCGCTCGAAGCCGAGGTCGAGCAGGCGGTCCTTCTGGTCCAGCTGGTCGAGCTGGATCAGGGCGGCGTCCTCGCCGATGGCGGGGAGCTGGATCAGGCTGCCGTCCTTCAGGCGCAGGTCCCAGCGGCGGTCATCCACCCGCACCGCGGCTTCCATGCGGCCCATCAGGCGTGGGCGGGCCTGCAGTTCGGGCAGGATTGAGCCGGCCGCTTTGGGGGCGCCTTCGCCCACCACCAGGGGCAGGTCGACAAAAAGGCCGGGATCGGCTTCCGGGATCACGTCGCCCTCCGGGTCGATGACGTGCGAACGGCCCTGCGCCTGCCAGATGGCCAGGCGCGGGCGCTCCGCCACCGCCACGACCACGGTGTCCGGCAGCAGGCGCAGTACGCGCACCGACTTCACCCAGCCGACCTGCTCGACACGCTCGCGGACCTGCTCCAGGTCCAGCCCCATCAGCGGCGTCTCGCGGCGGATGTCGGCCGCTTTAACGATGTAGGGGACCGAGAAGCGGGAGGCGCCCTCCACCACGACGCTGGAGACGCGGAAGCCGGCGTCGGCCAGGCCGTCGGCCACTTCGGATTTCACGCTCGTGGTGAGCGCATGGGCGCGCCCCCCGGTGGCCAGCATGAGGCCGATCCCGCCGCAGAGCACCACCGCGGCGGCCGCCATGGCGACGGCGGGCTGGAGGCCGGCGTCCCCGCGGCCGATCTTGGGCTGGTAGGCGGGGGCCGGAGCGAGCTTGGGCGCAGGCCCGCGCTTGCCCTTGGAGCCCCTCTTGGGCTTCGGGCTGTCCCGCATCACCGCGGGCATGAAGCGTCCTGCACGATCCAGAGCACGAGGGTGTCGAAGTCCATTCCTGTATGGGCGGCCTGTTCCGGCGCCAGCGAGGTCGCCGTCATGCCGGGCTGGGTGTTGACCTCGAGTAAGACCAGATCACCGTTAATGTCGTCATAACGCAGGTCCGACCGGGTCAGGCCCCGGCACCCGAGCGCGGTGTGAGCCCGCGCAGACAAGTCCATGGCGCGGCGAGTGATTTCCACCGGCGCTTCAGCCGGAACGACATGGCGGGAACCGCCTTCGCCGTACTTGGCCTCGTAGTCGTACCAACCGGTGGTGGACACGATGTCGGTGACGGCGAGCGCGCGGGGGCCGTCCGATTGGCCCAGCACCGCCACGCAGAGTTCACGGCCGGCGATGAAGGGCTCCACCATCACCTCTTCGCCAAAGGTCCAGTCGGACGCGCCGACCTCTTGGGGCGGAGTGTTGGCGCCTTGCATCACCAGGAAAACGCCGACCGAGGAGCCCTGCGCGTTCGGCTTAACCACGTAAGGGGGCGGCAGGACGTGGCGGCTCGCGACCTCGTGGCGATCGTAGAGGCCGCCGCCGGGCACGGTGACGCCGGCCGCCGCCAGCACCGCCTTGGCTTTGGCCTTGTCCATGGCGAGCGCGGAGGCCAGCACGCCGGAGTGGGTATAGGCGATGCTGAGCGTCTCCAGCACGCCTTGGACGCAGCCATCCTCGCCCCAGGCGCCGTGTAGGGCGTTGAAGACGACGTCCGGCCGGGCGGCCGTCAGTTGGGCGGCGAGGTCGCGGCCGGCGTCGATGCGGATCGTCTCGGCGCCCAGGCGCTCGAGGGCTTGGGCGCAGGCCTCGCCGGAGACAAGGCTGACCTCGCGCTCCGGACTGAGACCGCCCAGCAGGACGGCGATGCGGTGGCCGGATAGGGGGAGGGGGTTCGACATGGACGGAGGTATGGCGAACTTCGGTGGGCTGCGGGAGCGGCGTGGGAGCGCTTATCGCCGCAGTTACCTCCCTCTCCCGCAGGGGAGAGGGAGGTGGGCCCGTCCCTCTCCCCTGCGGGAGAGAGGGGTTACTTCGACAGGTTGTCGGTCTTGCGGATGAAGGCCGCCACGTTGTCGTGCAGCTCCTTCAGCGACTGCTCGTGGGCGTACACCATGTGGCCGGACTGGTAGTAGTGGTACTCGATGTTGCTGTTCAACGCGGCGGGGATCTGAAGGTGGTGGTCCTCGTACCAGCCCTCGTAGAAGGGGGTGGCGAGGTCGTAGTAGCCGCCGTTGACCATGACCTTCAGGCCGGTGTTGTACTTCATGGCCGAGGCGAGGTCGGGCATGACGTTCTCGATGCCGGGGATCGGCATGGGCGAGCCGGGGGGCTGATGGTCGTTGATCCAGCTCTTGTAGACCTCGATCTCGGGCTTATAAGTGCGGCCGTCGCCGAACCGCAAGTCCTTCCTCACATAGTCGTTGAAGCTGGAGACGTAGGCCGAGCTGATGGCGGCGGACTGCGGATCGTAGTCGGCTTCCTTGCTCAAGGGATCCATGCTGGGGCCGGAGAAGCGGGTGTCGAGGCGGCCGGTGGTCATGCCGTCGGCGTCCTGCAGGGTCTTCTCAAACTCGCCGCCGTCAACGCGCAGGTTCGCCTTCAGCACATAGCCTACGGGCAGGCCGGCGTAGCGGGCCAGCTTCTCGGCGACCGCCTGCTTGCGGGCCGGGTCGAGTTCGGAGCCGGCCTGCAGCGCCGAGGCGTACTCGCCGTTGGCGAACTGCTCCACCTCGGCCAGATAGGGCTCCAGCTGGGCCGGGCGGCCGCCGGTCAGGCGGTTGTGGTACCAGGCGGTGGCGGCGTAGGTGGGCAGGGTGACGACATAGGCCTCGTCGGTGCCGGGGTTCTGCTCCGGCGAGTCGGCGCTGAGGTCGAAGTTCAGGATTTGGGAGAGCAGGATCACGCCGTTGAAGTCGATGGCGTCGCCGGTCTCCAGCTCGTTCACCACGACCGCCGATCGCGGCGTGCCGTAGCTCTCCCCGAACAGGTATTTGGGCGAGTTCCAGCGGCCGTACTTCGACAGGAACCCCTTGATGAACTGGCTGAAGGCGTAGCCGTCGGCGTCCACCCCGTAGAAGGCCTTCTCCTTGTCCTTGCCGGCGATGCGGGAGAAACCCGTGCCCGGCGCGTCGATGAAGACCAGGTCGCTGGCGTCCAGCAGGGAGTAGGCGTTGCCGACCAGCTGGTAAGGAGCGGCCGGCGTGTGGCTGTCGTCCTTGGTGACCACCCGCCGCGGACCGAAGGCGCCCATGTGCAACCAGACGGTCGAGGAGCCCGGGCCGCCGTTGTAGAGGAAGGTGATCGGCCGATCAGTGCTGGGTACGCCCTTCTTGAAGTAGGCGACGTAGAAGATGGAGGCCTCGGCGTCGGGGTTGGCCTTGTCGTCCAGCGCCTTGGCGGCGGCGTCGCCGTCCTTCTCCCGGGCGGCGGCGTCGTCCCAGCCCTTGGGGTGGACGATCAGGGTGCCGGCCACCGCATGGTAGGCGATCGGCTGGCCCTCCACGGTTACCGATCCGTTGCTGTCGGCGTGCTCGGAATGGAACAGCACGCCTTCGTCCGGGGAGGAGGTGCTGGTGGCCGAGGGCTTGTCGCTCTCGCGCCGGCTGGCGTCGGTCGCCCTGATCTTGCCCTCGGAGGAGGACTGCGCGAGCGCCGAGGCCGCCAGCAGCGACAGGCAGGTGGTGGCGAGCAGGAAGGTCTTCATTCGGAGATGGTCTCGGCGAGTTGGAGGATGTTCGGCCACTCTGCGCAACGGCGGAGGCGCGCCTAATTAAATCTGCGCCATGTGGGTGTCTGTCGGGCCTCGCCGCCCGATTCGCCTGACCTCCCACTCCAGTCCCAGCCCCAGCCGCGTTCGCGCATCGGCCCGAACGGCTTCGCCCAGTCCCTCCAGGTCGGCGGCGGAAGCCATGTCGGCGTTGATCAGGAAGTTGGCGTGCTTGGGGGAGAACATGGCGCCGCCGAACGGGCGACCGCGCCAGCCGAGTTCGTCCACCACCTGCCAGGCGCTCCGGCCTGGCAGGTTCTTGAAGGTGGAGCCGCCGGTCTTCTCACGGATCGGCTGGGCGGCTTCGCGCCGGGCGGTGATGGAGCCCATGCGCTCGGCTATGGCGGCCGGATGGTCGGGCCGGCCCTCGAAGACGGCGGCGGTGAAGATCAGCGGCCGGGCGGCTGCGGCGGCTTGGCGATAGCTGAAACCCATGTCGGCGTTGGAGATGACGATGCGCTCGCCGGACCGGGTGAGGGCGTAGGCTTCCACCAGCACGTCCTTCGTCTCCGCGCCGTAGCAGCCGGCGTTCATGACGCAGGCGCCGCCGATGGCGCCCGGCACGCCCGTGTAGAACTCCAGCCCCGCCACGCCGGCCGCCGCCGCCGCCTTGGCGAGCCAGGCGTCTAGGGCGCCGGCGCCGGCGGACAGCCGCCCTCCGCCGAGGATCTGGATCGCGGCGAAGGCGTGCCCGGCCAAGCGCACCACCACGCCCTCTACCCCACCGTCGCGCACCAGGGTGTTGGAGCCGACGCCGAGCGGCGTGACGGGGACGCCAGGGTCGACAGCAGTCAGGAAAGCCTGCAGGTCGGCCTCGTCTGCAGGCAGGTAGAGCACGTCCGCCGGGCCCCCGACGCGGAGCCAAGTGTAGGGCGCGAGGGGCTCGTCACGAAGGAGGCGGCCACGGACAGGGGGGAGGTGGTCGCGCCAGGTCATGCTCTCCTCCCCTGCGAAGCGGGGGAAGCAGACCGCGCCAAGCGGGGTGGAGGGGGTCCGAATGCCGCGGCTC